>NZ_JAWHPJ010000056.1:0-131012 GCF_032587815.1 Pseudomonas syringae group sp. 26L6 | reverse complement strand
TTGATTATCGTGCCTGCGCTCCGCGTAGGCATGCAGTTCGTGACGCTCTGCGTCACACAGCGGTTCTGCGACTTCAGGTGGATTGAGGGTCGACTCAGGTCACCTTTTCGCCCCTCGGCGAGTGACTTTGACGGGGCAAAGTAACCAAACCCCTCGCTCCTGTTTCCGGCCCGACTTCGTCGGGTTCCTTCGCCCTGACACTGATCCGGGGGTCGCCGCAACGGGCCATCCATGGCCCGGTGCGGCTAGCCTGGCGTCCTGCCAGGCTACCCCCGGATCAGCGCCAGGACTCAGCCGTCACTAACGTCGCACTCTGCGTCGTCAGTGACATCGCGATAAAAAGCGCTTTCGTATGCAGCGACTACGTATAAGGCATGACGCCATCCAGCATCACCCACGCCATGATTATCGTGCCTGCGCAGGTGGCAGGTGACTTCTTCTCGATTGTAGTAAGGCTATTGATTATCGTGCCTGCGCTCCGCGTAGGCATGCAGTTCGTGACGCTCTGCGTCACACAGCGGTTCTGTGGTTTCAGGTGGATTGAAGGTCGACTCAGGTCACCTTTTCGCCCCTCGGCGAGTGACTTTGACGGGGCAAAGTAACCAAACCCCCTCGCTCCTGTTTCCGGCCCGACTTCGTCGGGTTCCTTCGCCCTGACACTGATCCGGGGGTCGCCGCAACGGGCCATCCATGGCCCGGTGCGGCTAGCCTGGCGTCCTGCCAGGCTACCCCCGGATCAGCGCCAGGACTCAGCCGTCACTAACGTCGCACTCTGCGTAGACAGTGCCATCGCGGTTGAAAAGCACTGCGTTGGCAGCACTGCGTGTAAGGCATGACATTGTTTCGTATCGAAGATTTGTGACGCAGAGCGTCACGAACTGCATACCAACGCGGAGCATTGGCACGATAATCCGATAGTCACTGAAATCCGATAGTCACTAAAGCATGCGGCGCGAGCGTGAGAAATTACTTTCTCGCCGCTTTGGCCACATCAAGCCTGCGCAGGTGGCAGGTGACTTCTTCGCGGTCGTGGTAGAGCTGTTTGCAGCCGATCGACACCCGTACGCCACGCGCCTGAAAGCCTTCTTCGATACGGTCGAGCAAGCGGCGTACTTCGGCGTAGCGCTGTTTCATCGGCAGTTTGAGGTTGACCACTGCTTCGCGGCACAGGCCTTCACCCAGCCAGGTTTCCAGCAACGCGGCATTACGCGCAGGCTTCTCGACGATGTCGCAGACCATCCAGTCCACAGGGTGCCGGGGTTTGTAGGTAAAACCGTCAGCCATCAAGTGCTGGACCAGCCCGGTATCCATCAGGCTTTCCGCCATCGGCCCGTTATCGATGGCCGTCACCAGCATGCCCCGGCGCACCAGTTGATACGTCCAGCCACCCGGTGCGGCGCCAAGGTCCACGCCGGTCATGTCGCCGGAAAGGCGTTCGTCCCACTGGTCTCTGGGGATGAAATGGTGCCATGCCTCTTCCAGCTTCAAGGTGGAACGGCTAGGCGCCTCGCGGGGAAACTTGAGGCGCGGGATGCCCATCGGCCACATGGCAGAGTTGTCCGCATCGGCCAGACCGAGAAACACTTCACGGCCACTCTTGAAGGTCAGTAACAGACGCGGCCTGCGCGGATCGTCAACCAGCTTGCCTGCCTGCATCAGAGCCTTGCGCAGCGGTGCCTCGAACTTCTTGCAGAAATTCGACAGCTCCTTGCCGTCGTTGGTATCCACGACCTCAAGCCACAGGCTGCCGCAGGCCGGAAACGCCGAAAGCTGCGCAAGGATCACACTGATGCGATCGGTTTCCGGCAACTCGAGAAACATCCCCCGCGCCCATTGCCGGGGAAAGATCAGCGCGTCGAAACGCTGACCATTCATCAACCGTTCGGCACCATCCGCCTCGGTGCAGATGAATTCGGCACAGGCGGTATCGGGACGTGCCTTGGCATACCCGGCAACGTCAAGGCGCGCAGCGTGATCGGATATCTCCGAGCAGACTTCTCCCTCAAAACCGGGTCGGCAGTGCATAAACAGTGTATTCATGGGTTACTCCTGGGCAGTGGGCACTCGGGCGTAACCCCGCAGACTTGAAAGCCGCGCATGATAGCCCAATCCAGGAACCACTGGTGCTGCACAACAGTCCACAGCAGTTGAAGCCTGATGCGGCGCTCCCGACCTGATGCACATGGAGCCCGTGAACCGATGTTCGGAGAACAATCCAGAAAGGAGACATTCATGCCCTCCCTTGATAGCCTGAAGAGCCTGAAAACGCTCGAAATCGACGACAAGACCTACCATTATTTCAGCCTGCCGGAAGCTGCCCGCTCCCTTGGCGACCTCGACAAGCTGCCCATGTCACTCAAAGTGCTGCTGGAAAACCTGCTGCGTTGGGAGGACAACAAGACCGTCACTGGCAACGACCTCAAGGCTATTGCCGACTGGCTGACCGAGCGCCGTTCGGACCGGGAAATTCAATACCGCCCTGCCCGCGTGCTGATGCAGGACTTCACCGGTGTGCCGGCAGTGGTCGATCTGGCCGCCATGCGCGCTGCCGTGGCCAAGGCTGGTGGTGACCCGCAGCGCATCAACCCGCTGTCCCCGGTGGACCTGGTCATCGACCACTCGGTGATGGTCGACAAGTTTGGCAACGCCGAAGCGTTCGGCGAGAACGTCGACATCGAGATGCAGCGCAACGGTGAGCGCTACGCGTTCCTGCGCTGGGGCCAGAGCGCTTTCGATAACTTCAGCGTAGTGCCGCCCGGCACCGGCATTTGCCATCAGGTGAACCTCGAATACCTGGGCCGCACTGTGTGGACCAAGGAAGAAGACGGCCGCACTTACGCGTTCCCCGACACCCTGGTCGGCACCGATTCGCACACCACGATGATCAATGGCCTTGGCGTGCTGGGCTGGGGCGTGGGTGGGATCGAAGCCGAGGCGGCGATGCTTGGCCAGCCAGTGTCGATGCTGATCCCGGAAGTCATCGGTTTCAGGCTGACCGGCAAATTGAAAGAAGGCATCACCGCCACCGATCTGGTGCTGACCGTCACCCAGATGCTGCGCAAGAAAGGTGTGGTCGGCAAGTTTGTCGAGTTTTACGGCGACGGCCTGGCTGATCTGCCACTGGCAGACCGGGCGACCATTGCCAACATGGCACCGGAATACGGCGCGACCTGTGGTTTCTTCCCGGTCGATGAGGTGACGCTGGACTACCTGCGTCTGTCCGGTCGTCCTGACGAGACCGTCAAGCTGGTCGAGGCGTATTGCAAGGCTCAGGGCCTGTGGCGTCTGGCAGGTCAGGAACCGGTGTTCAGCGACAGTCTGGAACTGGACATGAGTACCGTGGAAGCCAGCCTTGCAGGCCCCAAACGTCCTCAAGACCGTGTCGCGCTGCCGAATGTATCCAAGGCATTCAGCGACTTTCTCGGTTTGCAGGTCAAGCCCGCCAAGGTCGACGAAGGTCGTCTGGAAAGCGAAGGCGGCGGCGGTGTCGCGGTGGGCAACGAGGCTCAGGTCAGCGGTGAAACCCAGTATGAGTACAACGGCCAGACCTATAACCTGAAGGACGGTGCCGTGGTCATCGCGGCGATCACCTCCTGCACCAACACCTCAAACCCCAGCGTCATGATGGCCGCCGGGCTGGTGGCGAAAAAAGCTGTCGAGAAAGGCCTGAAGCGCAAGCCCTGGGTGAAAAGCTCGCTGGCCCCCGGTTCGAAAGTCGTGACCGACTATTACAACGCAGCAGGTCTGACCCAATACCTCGATGCCCTGGGCTTCGATCTGGTCGGTTACGGCTGCACCACCTGCATCGGCAACTCCGGACCGCTGCTGGAGCCTATCGAAAAAGCCATTCAGCAATCCGACCTGACAGTGGCCTCGGTGCTCTCGGGCAACCGCAACTTCGAGGGCCGCGTCCATCCGCTGGTCAAGACCAACTGGCTGGCATCGCCGCCTCTGGTAGTTGCCTACGCGCTGGCAGGCTCGGTACGCATCGACATCAGCAGCGAGCCACTGGGCGAAGGGTCGGACGGCAAACCGGTTTACCTGCGCGATATCTGGCCAAGCCAGCAGGAAATCGCCGACGCGGTGGCCAGCGTCAACACCGGTATGTTCCACAAGGAATACGCCGAAGTGTTTGCCGGTGACGAACAATGGCAAGCCATCGAAGTGCCACAGGCCGCCACTTATGTCTGGCAGGACGACTCCACGTACATTCAGCACCCGCCGTTCTTCGAAGACATCGGTGGTCCATTACCGGTTATTGAAGACGTGGAAAACGCGCGCATCCTCGCCTTGCTGGGCGACTCGGTGACCACCGACCACATCTCCCCTGCCGGGAATATCAAGGTCGACAGCCCCGCCGGACGCTACCTTCAGGAAAAAGGCGTCAAATATCAGGACTTCAACTCCTACGGCTCACGCCGCGGTAACCACGAAGTGATGATGCGCGGCACTTTCGCCAATATCCGCATTCGCAACGAAATGCTCGGCGGTGAGGAAGGCGGTAACACGTTGCATGTGCCCTCCGGCGAGAAGCTGGCGATATACGATGCAGCCATGCGCTACCAGGCAGAAAATACGCCGCTGGTGATCATCGCGGGGCTGGAATACGGCACTGGCTCCAGTCGTGACTGGGCGGCCAAGGGTACTAATCTATTAGGCGTCAAAGCTGTCATCGCCGAAAGCTTCGAACGGATTCACCGCTCGAATCTGGTCGGTATGGGCGTGCTGCCTTTGCAGTTCAAAAACGGCCAGACGCGCAAGACACTGGGCCTGACCGGCAAGGAAACGCTGAAAATCACCGGACTGACCAACGCCGACGTGCAACCGGGCATGAGCCTGACTCTGCATATCAACCGCCAAGACGGCAGCAAGGAAACCGTTGACGTGCTGTGCCGCATCGACACGCTTAACGAGGTGGAATACTTCAAGGCGGGGGGCATTCTGCATTACGTGTTGCGACAGCTGATCGCTTCCTGACACGCATTGCCTGACACGCAGCCTGCCCCCGCTTAGGGGTCAGGCTCGTGCATGAAGATTTGTATAAGCTCAAACCGGCATCGCTGGACGTCGGATAGAATCCTGCGCTTCTTGAAGCAGGATGTATCTCATGAGTACGAGGCACTGGCTGGTTCTCTTTCTTCTGAGTGCTGGCTACGCGCTTGCACTGTCCTATGGCAGCCTTGCCCCTTCTGCGGCCGCAAGTTTCGGCCTGTTGCTCGTCGCCTGGTTATGCGTGGCGTTGCCCTCCCATCAATACATCCGCCTTTTTGGTCATGCGCTGTTTATTGTGACGGGCCTCGCATTGGCCTTTCATCTGGCACCCGGCTTCAGTAGTGCGCAAGTCATCGAGGCCACACGATTCACGGCCGATGCCCAGGTTTTTTCCATGTCGCTTTATCTGGACAAGCCTCTGATCGGCTTCTGGCTGATACTGGCCTGCCCGTGGATCGTGCCCAGGGTCGACATGACCCATTCGCTGCAAACCGGCGTTCTGGCGTTGATCGTGACGTCAGCGTTCTGCATGACCGCAGCCGTCGTTCTCAACGTTGTCGGCTGGTCACCCAAATGGCCTGATCAAGGCCTGATATGGTTGCTCAACAACCTGCTGCTGGTGACCCTGACCGAAGAACTGTTTTTCCGCGCATATCTGCAAGGCGGTCTGCAGCGCCTGTTCAAGGGCTCTAGGTTTGCGACCGCACTGTCGATCACCCTCGCTGCAAGCCTGTTCGGGCTCGCTCACGCGGGCGCAGGCTGGGAGTGGATGGTGCTGGCGGGCGTGGCAGGTGTGGGGTACGGCATCGCGTTTCGTTTTGGTGGCCTGCAAGCGGCGATTATCAGTCACTTCGGTCTGAATCTGGTGCACTTCGGGCTTTTCACTTATCCCATGCTTGCCCGGTAATGCTGACCGTCCGGTCATTTGTGACGCACCGCTCAATTTATCGATACGCCGGCCGATAACACGCCATAGTCTTCCGGATCGAAGGATCGAAACCCAATGCGCAACAACCAGCCCATCACTCAACATGAGCGGACTTTTCCTGCCGAGCAGCGACTGATCTCCACCACCGACACCCGCGGTACGATCACCTATTGCAACGATGCCTTCGTCGACATCAGTGGTTACAGCGAGGCGGAACTGCTCGGTGCAGCGCACAACACCGTGCGTCACCCGGACGTGCCACCTGCGGTTTTCGAGCACATGTGGACCACTCTCAAAACCGGGCAGCCGTGGATGGGCATCGTCAAGAATCGCTGCAAGAACGGCGATCATTACTGGGTCAACGCCTACGTGACGCCGATGCTGGAAAACCGCAAGGTGGTGGGTTTCGAGTCGGTACGCATCAAACCGACCGCCGAACAGATCCGTCGTGCCGAGGCGCTTTATGCCCGGATCAACAAGGGCAAGAGCGCGATACCGGGCCGCGACAAGTGGCTGCCGATACTTCAGGACTGGCTGCCATTCATTCTGGTCAGTCAACTAAGCTTCCTGATCGGCGTATGGCTCAACTCGCAGTGGGGCTTTGCCCTGGCGGCGGCGCTTTCAGTGCCACTGGGCCTGCTGGGGTTGTCCTGGCAGCAGCGCGGCACCAAACGTTTGTTGCGCCTGGCCGAGCAGACGACCTCTGACCCACTCATCGCACAGATGTATACCGACAGCCGTGGCCCACAAGCGCGCCTGGAAATGTCGATCCTCAGCCAGGAAGCACGTCTGAAGACTTGTCTGACGCGCTTGCAGGACACCGCCGAACACTTGACCAGCCAGGCTCGTCAGTCCAACTCGCTGGCCAATGCCAGTTCGACCGGGCTGGAGCGTCAGCGTGTGGAAACCGAGCAGGTCGCCGCCGCCATCAATCAGATGGCCGCCACCACTCAGGAAGTCGCCAGCCACGTAAACCGCGCCGCCGATGCCACTCAGCAGGCCAATGAACTGACGCGTCGCGGCCGCGATATCGCCGGTGAAACCCGCGAAGCCATTCAGCGCCTGTCCACCTCGGTGGGCGAAACCGGCCTGACCGTGACCCGACTGGCCAAGGACAGCGATGAAATCGGCGGCGTGGTCGATGTGATCAAAGGCATCGCCGACCAGACTAACCTGCTGGCGCTCAACGCGGCGATCGAAGCGGCGCGCGCCGGCGAGATGGGCCGCGGCTTTGCGGTCGTGGCGGATGAAGTACGCCAGTTGGCGCAACGCACCGCCGAGTCCACCGGGCAGATCCATGGTCTGATCGCCAAACTGCAGCAGACCGCCAACGACGCGGTACAAACCATGGACGCAGGTCGCCGTCAGGCAGAAGAAGGCGTGGCCCGGGTGCTGGAAGCGGACCAGGCACTGGTGGGCATCAGCGAGGCCGTCGCCAACATCACTGACATGACCACCCAGATCGCCACCGCCACTGAAGAGCAAAGCGCTGTCGCCGAGGAGATCAACCGCAATATCGCCACCATCGCCAGCTTGGCTGACCAGACATCGGACGAAGCCCATCGCTCGGCAGTGTTGAGTGGTGAACTGACCGATACGGCAAACTCGCAGTATTCGTTGGTGGAGCGGTTTAATCGCTGAGACTTGAGACTGTTTTCAACGCCTCGACGAACTTCGGTTGGTCGGGGCTTTTTTATGGGGTGCCAGTGTTATGCGCGGTTAGCTTTAAATATAAATCTGACAGAATCCGGGAAGCGATCTGAAGACTGCGTAGGATATTTCTTTAACACGTTCGACGACAGCAACGTAGCACTCTTGACCATTGACAGCGAATGCATACTCCGACTAGTTGAAATTCAGGTGATGCGGTAGTTATTTATTACCCCTGTAACTATCGTCTATCACCTGAGTAAAACTTTAGCTCAGCACCATGTGGCGCCTGGCTTTTTAATTGGAGAGAAAAATGAAAGATTCCAGCCAGCACTATCAATTTTCCGCACCACGTGTTCCAGCAGCCAGCCCTATTGATGGACTGATGCCAGTTGACAGCCTGAACCGGCCGGTGAGCGTTGAGGTTGGCCTTTGGAGCAAGATGCGTCCGGGCTATGACATCCAACTGAACCTGGACGGTCATTTGGTGGGAGAACGAAAAATCCTGACTCACGATAACAGCCCTGGCGACGTAATTTATCTGGAGCTGGACGAAAAGTTTTTGGCAGAAGATCGTTCATACACCTTGTGCTTTACGACCACGAACAATATCAACCAAACTCAAGAGGACTCACCGTTTACCTCCTTGATTATCGACCGCACCGCCCCAGGCGCAGCACTGCTTGCGCCAATCATCTTCCATCAAATCAATTTCGGCGAAGCGCTGAAAGGCATGCTTCCTGGCTACGCCGACATGCAGGCGGGCGATTGCATCCAGACCTTCTGCAATAACAGAGAAGGCCCGGTTCATGTGGTGGAGCCTGAAAACCTTGCCACCGTTCCCATGCAGATCGTTTTCAGCAAAGCATTCCTGCTTGGTCTGGACAGCCAATACGTTACCATCAATTATCAGGTCATCGACCGTGCGGGCAATTTGTCACTGCTCTCGCATTCCGTGAAGCTGTCAATGCAGCTTTAAGCACAGCAGCCTACATTTCTTGCCTACAACCTTGACGGTTTCGCACGCTGATGCGTGCGAGACCCTAATGATAAAGTTGAGTGAATATTCCTATGCATGAGTGGGAATCTAGACAAAACGTAGTTTTTTACCTTTTGTAAGACTTATCTGTAGTTAACGTCCTACAGGTATTTCACGCAGAAAAAGCTCAATAAAAATACCCACACCCAGCTTTACCCTTTATTTACAGCATCTTTGACACTAATGATCAATAATTTAGTACGCACATGCTACAAAATGTAACTGCACAACCATACACAACCCATGCATGGCTTTGAAATGGGCAGACACTTGACCTGAACACTTATGTGCCTTGTAATATTTCCGCTGCCGACAACTGCCGGCATATACATAACAACTCAACTTAATGTCAATAAAAGAGTTTACGATGGATAAAGAACAATCCACGGATGTAGCGGCGCGCACCCAAAAAGAAAAAAACAACCCCAAAAGCGCGAGTGCTGTTCAAGAAGCCCCACCCCACGAGAGCCTCTACCGACAGGCGAGCCCCCTCCATCTTCCGTCCGATATTTCCAACACGCTGAAAGCACCTGTGCTGCCTGACATCGATCCTGATTCCATCAGTCACGAGCAGGCACATGCGGGCATTACCATTCATATCCCCGGGTCAGTCAAAATGTGCTGGGGTGACGAAATCCATTTCTATTGGGGGAAAAACCTGTCATCGACAACGCTTTTCCATCGGGTAGGCGAAAACAGCGTGGTACGTGTGCTGTGTATTTCCTACAACTTCACGCCCTATGTTCAGTACGGTCTGGTTGACCTGTATTACGAGCTTTATCGCGATCATCGCCTGATCGGCACATCGCCGGTGTTACGGGTGAACGTCAACTACGCAGTGCCTGTCACGTCCCGACAGAGGCAACGCAAACGCAGGTTTATCGATCAATAACTGAAGAGCCCCCGGTGATCACTCACCGGGGGCTCTGGTGTTGCTCAGGCACTGGCCTTAAGAATCAGAATGCCAGGCGTAGCCCCACATTCGCCCCCCAGGGTTGCTCGATATGCCGACCTTTCATGTAATCAAAGTCTGCATGCAGTTTCAGACGTTCGGACAGCGACACCGATACCCCGGCGCCCAGTTCGCCGCGCGAACCGAACAGGCTGTTATCAAATTTAACATCGTTGGCTTTCACCTCGTTATGGCGCGAAAACTCCTGCGCAATGGCGACACGCACATAAGGCTGCAACACCCCGCCATCCTTGAGCGCAACACTGCGGCCCAGCGAGGTGCCGACCTTGCCCAGTACCGACTGGGTGTGGTCGTTCTTCGCCTTCATGCCATTATCCAGACGCAGCTCCTGCCCCTGAACGACAACACTGGACAACTGAGCGAAGGGCTCAAGGAAGTAATCGTCCGCCAGCTTGATGTGGCGGCCGAACTCTACCCAGCCCCCTACCCCGTTGTTGGTGTAGTCACCCTTGGCCTTGCTTGCATCGCTCATGGCAACATCTGCCTTGTTGCGAAAGCGGTTGAGTTTGAGCACCCCATCAACGTAGTAGCCGTCGTCCGACAGCCAAGTGGCATAGGCACCTGCATAGTAGCTGTCGACTTTTCCCGTAGTACCACGGCTCAAATCGATACCGGACGTGCTGTATCCTCCCAGCACACCCAACACCAATTGGCCGCTGCTGACCTCGACAGGCGCATCGGCACCCAGCGACAGGCCACTTTGCTTCTGCCGATAGTCGACACCATCACTGGTCGTGGCATTAAGCCTGTTGCCATAGGCACGCATCCAGCCGCCCGCCCTGCCGCTTGCGCGAACCTCGCCCATGCGCGAACGCAGGGTAGAGAGCTCACTCATCCAGATGGCAGGTGCCGCGCTGTAAAGCGCAAGCGCGCTCTGGGTCGAGGGGCTTATGACCTTATCTTTACCGACGATGAACCAGTCATTGCCCTGTTGCTCCAGCAGATACGAATAGGCGCCGAGGTCGACACGCCCGCCCAGGAGGCTGAATTGCGCGTCACCACCTTCGGTATGCACCACCTTGAGCGGTGCCATGTCAGCAGAGACAACCTCCACCCCCGTGTTGCGCACCCGCAACCCGAACTGCCCACTGGCCTGGCCGTTGACGTCTATAAGATCTCCGACACCGTTGTCCAGATCCACGCGCAAGCCAAACGTGCCGCCCCCTGACAACTCATTCAGCGAAAGTGTATGGAACCCTTCACCAGCAAACGAAACCCTCCCCCCGTGCAGGGAAAGCGACTTGACGGCATTGTCGCCCTGCATCTGCCAGTGACTGCCCGAGGTAATCGCCAGACGGCTGCCATTGACGATGTCGCCGTTCAATTGCGCGTCGTTTTGCAGCGTGATGTTCAGGGTGCTGGTGTCATCGGCGACAAGGTCGCCGTAGAGGGTGCTGTTGTCGACGTTGAAGTTGACAGTGCTGTGATCTTCCACCTCCAGCAGGTTGCCATTTCCGGCCCATAGCTCGGAATGGTTTTGCACAGCAATGTCGGCCTCGATGTCGAGCGCAGCGCGCTGGTTTACTTTGATGGCGGCCCCGGCCAAACCCTGGACTATCGATCGGTCAATCACAGCAACGGACTTGTTTCCGACCAGTATTCCGGCTTGGGATCCATCTACCAGATGGATTCCATTCATGTCGCCTGTCACATGACTGTTGTCGGCGATCAGCACATTGGCGCCAGAAACAAAAATCCCCTGGCCACTTTTGCTTTGCGACGCAAACCCGCGCACATCGGTATTGAAAATACTCAGCGCCCCCCACAACCCGACTGAAATACCGTAGCCCGATCCCGATACATCGCTTGAATGAGCCGATACCGTGGAGCCAGGGTTGATAGAGCCCATCACTCCATGAAGAACGATGCCGCTATCTGTCGCGTTTTTCACGGTAGCGTTGGAGAGATTACCCAGCGCATCGGAAAGGCTGATACCGCTCTCAACCACGCCGGACTGAATATTGACCGTAGAGTCTCTCACGACCACCTGGTCTGCTCGCCCACCGACAATATTAAGAATACTTTGATCACCAATATGATAAGAATCGAAGGGAGTATCAGGACCTACGGTAATGATTTCAGCCCGTCTAACGGTTTCATCTGGCAACTCTCCATCCGGCCACAATCCGGTGACTGCTTCAGTGTCTAAAGACAGACCATTATTATCGCTCGATGCCGCTGCCGACGCCTGCACATTAGCTAGAGCACCAAAGGCAATCACGGCAAGTTGAAACGCGCCACCCCGCGACTTAACGACATTACTTTTTCTACTAGACACCGTCCATCTCCTCGTTTTTTTGAGAGTGGAAAGATAGCTCACTTAATTCATAAACTCTGGCCCTGTTCAATACCCAAAACGTAGGAGCATTCCCAAAATAATATAAGAATTTTCTTACAGCGAGCATCCAAATGGACGCCAAGCAAAAAATTCGCAAACCAATTAAATAATTCCCACGCAACCACTTGACCAACCCACTAAAACCCTATTACGTCCAATTGTGACTGAGAACATCATTAGCTCTTTCGCCAAGTACCAGCCAAAAAACCTCATTCAGAAACACGTTCGAAAAAGTAGGAAATCCCCTACAAAACTTTAATGACAAGGCATCTACACATGAAAAATTGCTCAAACAACTATCTCCCAACACCTGTTTCAGTTTCCGGAAACAGGCATCGAAACTTGAATCTTGTATTGACTGCACCCGATATTGCAGTCGCATTTCATGATCAGGATACGCCAGGGCTCATACCGGTCGCTGACGCATCCCAAACGTTGACGGTCGATCTCGTTGTATGGCCAGCCGCACTTCCTGGTTACACCTATCAACTGCTGTTCAACAGTATCGCGACCGGTCCCCGAAAACTGATTCTGCCCTCACATGCACCAGGAGACCCCCTGCACCTGGAGATCCCGGCCGAACTGTTGCTGGAAGGTTTCCACGATGTCGCGTACGTCGTTGTCAATCCGATCAATCAGGCAGAACAGAAATCGGAAATTTTCCGGATTCAGATCGACCGGACAGCGCCAGGCGCTCCGGAGCTTGCTGCCATACAGTTCCCAGCCGAGATCCAGAACGGTCTGACTGCCGCCGAGCTCGATCAACTGGGTGGCCAACTTGATGTACAGATTGCCGGCTACACCGGTATGGCCAAGCATGACCGCATTCTGACCAGGTGGGGAGATATCGTAGGCCCCACTGCTGTCGTCAACGAAACCGACATGGGGCTGGACAAAGTCTCGGTCACTTTTACACGAGCGTTTCTGCAAACGTTGGGGGAGGAAGAAAAGCAGGTTTGTTACCAGGTCATCGACCGTGCGGGCAACCCTTCAATCCTCTCGAACACTGTAGAGGTGAAATTAAGGCTGAAAGACTTGCCTTCTGATTATCCGGCACCTGTCATTGATCAAGCGGTAGGCGATCTGGTTGATTATCTGGAAGCTCAAGCGGGAGTACTTGTAGACATCCCCCATTACCCGGGCGCAGCGGCGCTTGATAGCATCCAGCTATTCTGGGGCACCAGTAATCCCTTGACCCCTGTATTCGTCGCGCCTGGCGACGAAGATGAAGCCGTCATACTCACGTTGAAACTGCCATTTGAGGCCATTGCCCAAGGTCCGCAAGGCGACACAGCGGTTCATTATGAAGTGTTTCGCAACGGCGAACTGACCGGCACATCGCTGGACACCCATATAGACGTTTTTACAACACTTCCCTTCCCCACCCCCTTGAACAATTTGACGGTACAAGGGACGAGCGTACAAAACCCGAACACTCAGGACAACTTTATCGATGAAGACGATTACGAGTTGAACGGCAGAGGGGTGGTGGCCTGGAATACGGGGTTCGAAATCAATGATGATCTGAACCTGTACTGGGGCAATCAGGTAAAAACGCAGTGGTATCAAATACGGTCTAGCGACGTTGCAGCGGCAAGAGACTTGATTATTCCGATTGATAACGAGCTGATGAAGTTGCAAGGCACCGGCGAAGCCATTCCCGTGTATTTCACAGTCACGCGTACAGGAAACCCAAACAGTATGACGAGTCCGACTCAGCCTGTAACAGTACGGTCTCGAGAAGAGCAACCCGGTGGCGAAAACGGATTGACCGGGCCCACGTTCAATCTCACGTCCAACGGAGTGCTGGGCCCCAATGAAAATCCGGACGGTGCCGATGTAAAAGTTTCACCTTATGTCAATATTGCCGAGGGCCAGAAGATCACCTTCACGTTCAAGGGTTTTGACGACTTCAATAATCCCATCGAAGCCGCTACTTATGTGACGACTCGTAAGCTGGATGAAGTGGATGTTGTGCAAGGGCATGTATTCAAGGTCCCTCAGATCAACACACTGCTTATTTGCACCGGGTTTGCGGAGGCGAGTTATACCGTCGACCCTGTCGAAGGCAGCAATCAAAGTCCGGCAAGCTCCACGGTCACTCGCGTCATCGTGCATATGCTTAAACCTACCGACTTTACCTGTCTGAGTCGCTAAACCGTTGCGGGCTCACAAAGCCCGCAACTTTTAAACTTATAAGGAACACCCATGTATAACCTTGCGACTGAAAAAAAAGAAACCGTGCTGACTGCGCCAGTCATCGCAGCCGCCTTGAACGATGGGCTATTACCCATCGACAGTTTGAACACGCCCCTCGAAGTGCTGTTGAACGTCTGGCAAGGCGCGCGCCCCGGCTATACCTATCAGCTGTACTTCGATGGAGTGCTTATTGGTCTCAAGAAAGAGATCCTGCTTTCGCAGATGCCAGGTGACGACCTCATGCTGCACATTCCATCCGAGCTGTTGACCGAAGGCCGTCACTCTGTGGCTTACGCGGTCGAAAACCCGATCAATATGGTCGTCGAGTTTTCTGCCGAGATAGTTGTAATCGTAGACCTAACCCCGCCTGGCGATCCGCTGCTAGCCCCCATCATTTTTCCCACGCAGGTACAGAACGGTCTGACCTCAGAAGAACTGCAAACCATGGGTAACGTGCTTTCAGGGACGATTGCCAGCTACAACGGCATGCAGGAGGGCGATGTCGTCCGCACCTACTGGAATGATCTGCCCGGTCCGATGGCGGTGGTGAGCAGTGATGACGTGGGTCTTAAACGAACAATGGTCGACTTCGCCAGGTCGTTTCTGGAGTTGATCGGCGACATTGAGGCGCCGGTTTACTACACGATTACAGATCTGGCAGGGAATCTGTCCATGGCCTCGGAGGCGGTGGACGTGAAGCTGCAACTCACGCAAGCAACGCCCCTGCCCACCCCAACCATAAAAGAAGCCGCCGGCAACACGCTAGACCCGGCTAACGCCCCATCCGGGGCAACCGTGGTGATCGACGCCACCGCCAACCTGAAAGCCGGCGATCAGGTGATCGTGCAATGGCAAGGGCCCAACGGCAATGACACACGGGAAAAGACGCTGACCGGCGCGGACGCGGGCAAGACGCTGGAAATAGTGTTTGCTGCGGCGCTGGTAACGGCAAACGCCGGGCAGACGGTGGCGGTTTCTTATGTGGTCAATCGCGTCAATGGTCTGGTACAGGTATCCGACACACTGGCCTTGCAGATTCTGATGGGGCAGCCCGAGCTGGTGCTGGACACTTCGCCGGTTACGCTGGCCGGCAAGGTGTATCTGCTCCCAGGCTTGCCGGAACTGTTGCCGAACTTCTCGGCCGACACCACCCTTCAGCGTCAGGCCAGTGGCGGACAGGCACCCTATCAGTACACCTCGAGCAACCCGCTGGTCGCGAAAGTGGACAGCAACGGGCTGGCCTCGGTTCGAGGCAACGGCACGGCCACCATTACGGCGACCGATGCTTTGGGCGCGAGTAAAAGCTACCTGATCACCGTCGTCGGCGTCATCCATTGCATCGGCCTGGGCAGCGGGAGCTTTTCTCAGATCAGCAAAAACGCAGGCAACAACGGCGCAAGGATTCCGACCATTCACGAACTGGTGGAGATCTATAACCTGTACGGCAATCGCTGGCCGATGGGCAACGGTAATTATTGGTCGTCCACTGTTTCAAGCGCCGGCATCGGGGGCTGGAACTGGTACTACGTGAAGAACATGGTCTCTGGCGGAAACTTCAAGTTGAAGAGCCACAACTCCAGTCTTGGCGTTGGCATCAGATGATCGAAAACTGATGAACCTGTAATCATCAAACAGGGCGTTACCTGAGAGGGCAACGCCCTGCTTCT
This sequence comes from Pseudomonas syringae group sp. 26L6, assembly GCF_032587815.1. Lineage (NCBI taxonomy): Bacteria > Pseudomonadati > Pseudomonadota > Gammaproteobacteria > Pseudomonadales > Pseudomonadaceae > Pseudomonas > Pseudomonas syringae group sp. 26L6. The sequence goes on along the minus strand of NZ_JAWHPJ010000056.1, from coordinate 115,226 downwards.
ATTCATACGTTCTACAGAGTCAGGCCATGCACCCCACCACATCCCCAGCCAAACGCTTTGTTCGTCCCGCGTCGTGTGAAGGCAGCTTTCAGGCCTGCGTCAATAAGCGACCGTTCAAGGTGCTTGCCCTGGCGGGCCAATTGACCCTGCGGGCTGAGCTGGAACAGGCACCCGATCAGTGGGTATGGAAGCTGATCGTCGACGGCAAGGTGGGCACAAAACGAACGACTATCGGGCTGTTTCTGGACAACGACCTGAAACCCGGTGATCACAATCTGCCAGGCCATGCCCAGATCAAAGTGATTTACAACGAGACGCAGCACCGGCAGAACACCCTCTATCATTCGGCACACTTTCAAAACGGCACCCTGAGCCTGTTGGAAGCCAATCCCTATACTCTGCGCCTGCGCGGACGCTTCAGTTTCAGCATGTCATCGATTAATTTCGAAGTGACCAACGGCTTTTTCGACGTACATTGCCGATAAATCAGGTGCGCAGAAAGCGGGCAATCACTTGCGCCGACTCGACCAGGCATTGTTCATGGCTGATACCTGCGACTTTTAATGGTTTGAGGTCGTGATTGGCGGTCGGCAACCAGTGCAGTTGAATAGCGCTGGACAACGCATAACCCTCCACTGCTTCGCGATTACCCAACGCATCGCGCTCGCCCTGAACGATCAGAGCAGGTGTCTTCAATTCAGCCAGATGGGCCACGCGCGGTTTCTCCGGCTTGCCCACGGCATAGAACGGATACCCCAGGCAAACCAGCGCATCCGCCTCGATATCATCGGCAATCAGGCTGGCCATTCGCCCGCCCATCGACTTGCCGCCAACAGCCAGTCGCCCAGCCACAAAAGGCCTGACCAAGGCATAGACCTCTCGCCAGCATTCCAGCAATTGCGCCTGCGGATTGGGCGGACGCTTGCTGCCGCCGTGACGCCGCAGGGCCATGTAAGGAAACTCGAAGCGCAGGACGCTGACGCCTTGCGCCGCAATATCGGTGGCCATGTGGCTCATAAAATCGCTGTCCATCGGTGCGCCTGCGCCATGTGCCAGCAGCAAGGTGGGCGCCTCGTGCGCGTCTGCCCGCAGGGTGGGCGTCCATAACCAGCCTTTTTCGTTGATCAGTTGCAGCCATTGATCCTTGCCGATGCCGGGCTGTGGGCCTTTGCTCATGCTTGCCTCGTTCAGATGAGTCTCAGAGTAGCCCGCTACTATAACCGCGAAGCCTGCGTGAATCGCGCAAGCGCAGAGCGCGTGGACGCATCGACAGGGACGCCCTGCCGGACAGCCACCATTCAGGTCCGCCCGGTTAATCTGTCAAGGTGCACAAGGTAAAAGTACCAAGGCGATGAGCGCCCCAAACCTGACACCGCCGGGCGGTTTCATTGACGGTACTGGCCTCGCACAATTGCAACAGAACCGCTGAGTCGGTCGCCAGAGTCATATGCCTGCTCAGGCCAGTTTGCTGGGCTATGACAGATGCAACCGCCGATTGAACATGCGTGACAGTCTTTGCGCGAGTCCTGATCAACTCGTCTGTACGCGAGGGTCGCCACCGCTTTGCTCCAATCCAGCGGCGATGCGTGAACTCCGCACCCTGCAACGGGGTGCGGAATACTCGCTGACCATACAACGCAGATTATCCGCTCCGCGCTGCGGCTTCCCACACCCTTCTTTCAAAGCTAAACTCGTCGACACACGTCTGCTGCAACCATTTGACGCTCGCTAATGTGCCTGTCTGTTCCTGCCCCTGCCTTTTCGTGTGCCTCGATGCCATTTCCAGCGATGCATCGCCCGAGCCCGATTACGTCTGCGGTCAACATCTGAATCGTGGAAGTCTGTAATGAACACAACAACCAGTCCGACGACCTACAACTACACAGTGGTGCGCCAGTTTGCCATCATGACCGTGGTCTGGGGCGTGATCGGCATGAGCCTGGGCGTGTTCATCGCTTCGCAGCTGGTCTGGCCGGGACTGAACCTGGAACTTGAATGGACCACCTTCGGACGCCTGCGGCCGTTGCACACCAACCTGGTGATCTTTGCGTTCGGTGGCTGCGCGCTGTTTGCCACCTCTTATTACGTGGTGCAGCGCACCTGCCAGACGCGGCTTGTTTCCGATGGCCTGGCGGCGTTTACCTTCTGGGGCTGGCAAGCCGTGATTGTCGGCGCCATCGTGACGCTGCCGATGGGCTACACCACTACCAAGGAATATGCCGAACTTGAATGGCCGGTGGCCATTCTGCTGGCGATCGTCTGGGCCGCCTACGCTGCGGTATTTTTCGGCACCATCGTCAAACGCCGGACCCGGCATATCTATGTCGCCAACTGGTTTTACGGCGCATTCATCGTGGTGACCGGCATGCTGCACATCGTCAACCACATCTCGCTGCCGGTCAGCCTGTTCAAGTCCTATTCGGCCTACGCCGGAGCGACCGACGCCATGATCCAGTGGTGGTACGGGCACAATGCCGTAGGTTTTTTCCTGACCACCGGCTTTCTCGGCATGATGTATTACTTCGTGCCCAAACAGGCCGAGCGCCCGGTGTACTCCTATCGTTTGTCCATCGTGCATTTCTGGGCATTGATCACCCTGTATATCTGGGCCGGTCCGCACCATCTGCACTACACCGCCCTGCCAGACTGGGCACAGTCGCTGGGTATGGTCATGTCGATCATTCTGCTGGTACCCAGCTGGGGCGGGATGATCAACGGCATGATGACGCTGTCGGGTGCATGGCATAAGTTGCGGACCGATTCGATACTGCGCTTTCTCGTGGTCTCGCTGGCGTTCTATGGCATGTCGACCTTTGAAGGCCCGATGATGGCAATCAAGACCGTCAACTCGCTGTCGCACTACACAGACTGGACCATCGGCCACGTACATGCCGGGGCATTGGGCTGGGTGGCGATGATTACCATCGGGTCGGTTTATCACATGATCCCGAAACTCTACGCCCGTCCGCACATGCACAGTGTCGGCCTGATAAACACGCATTTCTGGCTCGCGACCGTCGGTACTGTGCTGTACATCACCTCGATGTGGGTCAATGGCATCACCCAGGGCCTGATGTGGCGTGCAGTGAACGACGACGGCACGCTGACCTATTCCTTCATCGAGACCATGCAGGCCAGTCACTCCGGCTACATCGTGCGCGCCATCGGCGGTGCCATCTTCACCAGCGGCATGCTGTTGATGGCCTACAACGTGATACGTACAGTGCGAGCCTCTGACCCGCAGGCGGCCGAGGCAGCTGCGCGCATTGCCGTCGTGGGAGCGCATTGATGAAACATGATGTGCTCGAAAAAAACATCGGCCTGCTGGCGTTCTTTATGGTTATTGCCGTGAGCATCGGCGGGCTGACGCAGATCGTCCCGCTGTTTTTTCAGGATGTGACCAATCAACCGATCGACGGCATGAAACCACGCAGCGCGCTGGAGGTGGAAGGCCGCGATGTATTCATCGCCAATGGTTGCGTAGGCTGCCACTCGCAGATGATCCGACCATTACGCGCCGAAACCGAACGCTACGGGCATTACTCGGTGGCGGGCGAAAGCGTCTGGGACCATCCGTTTCTATGGGGTTCCAAACGCACCGGGCCGGACCTGGCCAGGATCGGCGGTCGCTACTCGGATGAGTGGCACCGTGTGCACCTGAATAACCCTCGGGACGTGGTCCCAACGTCGATCATGCCTGCCTATCCGTTTCTGGCCGAGAAAAAGATCGACAGCACGCAGACGGCAAAAAAGCTGCAAGTGCTGCGTACCCTTGGCACCCCGTACACCGACGCGGACATCGCCGGTGCGGCCGCCGCCGTGCAGGGCAAGACTGAAATGGACGCGCTGGTGGCCTATCTGCAAGGCCTCGGCACGCTCATCAAGAGCAAACGGTGAACATGATGGACATCGGAATGATTCGAGGCCTTGGCACACTGGTCGTGATGGTTGCGTTCATCGGCCTGATGCTGTGGGTGTTCAGCCCTGCCCGCAAGGCGCACTTCGACGATGCGACCCTGTTGCCTTTCGCGGATGACCCCGAGGCCATAGGCAAGGTCGAGCGCGCCAGGGCTGAACGGGAAGATCAACCATGAGTACGTTCTGGAGCCTGTACGTCGCGGTCCTGACGCTGGGCACAATCATCGCCATGCTCTGGCTGCTGCTGTCCACGCGCAAAGGTCAGCCCGACGAACCGACAGATGAGACCGTCGGCCATGCGTTCGACGGCATTGAGGAGTACGACAACCCACTACCCAGATGGTGGTTCTATCTATTCATAGCGACCATCGTTTTTGCGCTGGGTTATCTAGTCCTGTACCCAGGCTTGGGCAACTGGAAGGGTTTGCTGCCCGGTTACGACTATCGGGACAAGGACAGCAAAGTGCAATTCTCCGACGGCCAGCAAGGCTGGAGCAGTGTCCACGAATGGGAACGGGAAGTGGCCGTTGCCGAGGCCCGCTATGGCCCGCTGTTCGCCAAATACGCCGCCATGCCCGTCGAGGAGGTAGCCAAAGACCCGCAGGCGCTGAAAATCGGTGCTCGCCTGTTTGCCTCCAACTGCTCGGTCTGCCACGGCTCTGACGCGAAAGGCGCCTACGGCTTTCCCAATCTGACCGATGCCGACTGGCGCTGGGGCGGCGACGCTCAGGCGATCAAGACGTCGATCATGGCCGGGCGCATGGGCGTGATGCCCGCCCTGGGCGAAGTGCTGGGCGAACAGGGTGTGCGTGATGTGTCGGCCTACGTGCTGACCCAACTGGACGCCCGGCAGTTGCCCGAAGGTGCCAAAGCTGACCCGGTCGCGGGCCAGAAGACCTTCGCGACACTCTGCGTTGCCTGTCACGGGCCAGAAGGCAAGGGAATGCCGATTCTCGGCGCGCCGGACCTGACGCATCCCAACGCGTTTATCTACGGTTCCAGCTTCGCGCAGTTGCAGCAGACCATTCGCGATGGCCGCCAGGGCCAGATGCCCGCTCAGCAGGTACTGCAAGGCAATGACCGGGTTCACATTCTGGCTGCCTATGTTTACAGCCTGTCCCGCCAGGAGCAGCCTGCTGAAAAAGAGTGATACGGCTCTTACAGACAGTGCGCCTGGCGTCGTGACGGCCTGAAACCCTCACGACTGCCATTGCCGACACATCAAGGCTTGGAACCGCACTTCATCCTCATGCCGTTCAAAGCCGTATCGTCGTCGTACTTATCATCATCGTCCCCCTGATAGTCTTCGACGCGTGTTTCAAAACCGATAGCAACCATTCCGGCAGGACAGCGGAAAGTTTTTTTCCAAACGCCATAACTTGTGTCATAGGCTGCGGCTATGGACTGTCCCCCTTCACAAACAAACCTGACAGAGTCCACTGCTGTGTCGTCTCCGTCCCCTTGAGAGGGCTCCATTTTCAACTGAAATCCAACGATCGCCTGGTCGGCAGGGCACTTCCTGTATCCTGAAAAAGTCCCCCATCCTCCTTCTTTACTTCTCAGGCCGACATCATCGTGGCAGTACATAACGATCGCATTGACGGCCGTATCGTCATCGTCGCCTTGCCATTTTTCCCCCTTTACATCAAAAGCGTTTATGTACAGTCCACTTGGACACCGTGCCGATGGCCCCCAGGTTCCCCAACTCCCCGCATTGTCATATTCGTCGGTTGGTGGAGTTTTAACTGATTGTTTGAGAGGAAACACACCCAGATGTTGCGCGGTCTCGGGCGTATTATTTCTAACGAGCCAGACGGAAATTTTTCTTGAACTCTCATCAATATCGGCGATGAGAAAAGTCTCTTCAGTTGCCGAACCACTCAGAAAAACGGGCACACCTTCATAGGGACTTGGATATATTCCGGCAGCGGTGTGAAAGTGACCTGCAAAAATGGCTGAGACATCATACTCCTTTAACAGTTTACGAAATTTAGTGAGGATAGCTTGAGTACGTGGATCGGATGTCCGGGTCCATTCCTCTGCGTCATGCATACCAATAATGACAAATGTTCCATTATCCCTTGCTTGAATCAGCAGATTCTCCAGCCAGCCATTCTCAACGGGTGACAAAATATCAAACTCATTTGTTGTCCATACACCTGAAGAATAAAACCAGTTTGTATATGAAGGGTCCAAATTCAGCTGAATGTACCGCACACGTCCAAAATCCTTAAAGTACGCAAAGCTTCCTGAATACTTTTTGGTGGTATGAATAAATCCGCTTTCATTAACGCTATAATCCATCCGATTACCGCCCATCCGGCCTGCAAGGTCCTCCATACTGTCTCGGGCGCAGCCATTATTTTCACAGCTGTCTATATTATTCTTGTAATCATGATTACCAAGTCCAAAATACCAATTCGTCGATAATATTGAATCCAGTGTCCCGTACAAAAATGCCCTTTCCTCGCCGTGGCCAAACGCCGTCATGTCTCCGTTTATGATGACCGGGTTATTGCCGGTCCCGCCCATGGCTCCGGCACGCCATTTTTGTATCGCAGAATATTGATTTCTGATGAGGTCTTCAGTACTAACCTCGTTAACCGAGGAGCGGGATTGCAGTAGGACGTCCTGCGATTGCCGGTGCGGCAAAGCGCCCAGACTGTCCTCTGTGTTTTTTTTATCCTTTGACCAAGGGTATTGAGGGTCAGAAGCAAATATAATATGCCTTATTATGCCCTTGGGCCCGCCCGTGCTCACCACAGCGTCTGGGCTTTCATTTTTCACATCACTAACGCACCCGCACATCAATAACAATGTGCTGAACAACGCACAAGGAAAAAGCCTGTAGTTAGACATATCAAAACCCTCATGAAAACTAAAACCCCAGAATCCAAACGCGGACAGAGAGCGTTACTCAGAGCATTTCGGCTGTACTCATTATTACAAACATCTGCTGAAACTCTACTATCAGAACTGATAGGTCGGCTATTGGATACCGACGGCAGTTCTTTGAGTGACAAACGGCACGACGTTTAATAAGTAGCCCAGTCATAGGGGCTGCTTATTACTCCACGCCTACGTGACGGGCTTCGGTAATAAATTTCGCCTTTCTGCAATCTGAAATACCAAGAGAAGCTGACGACGCGCATTGACGCGCATGCAGATAAGCACTGCATAACGCTGCGTCAGGAACCATCAGATCAAGTGGATTTTTAGCATCGGGATACCAGGCAAGCAGTGCGCGGTAGTAATGTGCGTCACTGCACGCATTGTAGTTACATCTCTACACGCTTAGAATTGCTCATTATGACAACGATGTGTCTGCCCATTCCGGAGGTCGCTTTCATGACAACTACCCTCTCAAGCCGCGAATTCAACCAAGACACCAGCGGGGCCAAGAAGGCCGCGAATGAAGGCCCGGTGTTCATTACCGACCGAGGCCGCCCTGCCCATGTGCTGCTTTCGATCGAGGCGTACCTGCAACTGACCGGCAGTGCAGCGAGCATCGCTGACCTGTTGATCATGCCGGCGCACCTCGATATCGAATTCGAGCCGCAACGGGCTGTCATCACGACTCGACCGGTTGACCTGTCCTGATGTTCCTGCTCGACACCGACGTGGTGTCCGAACTCAGAAAACGCAACGCCGATGCGAACGTGCTCCGTTGGTCGCGAACCCAGATGGCGTCCAGCCTGTTCATCTCGTCCATCACGATTCTTGAGCTCGAAACAGGTATCCTGCGTATCGAACGCCGCGACCCGGCACAGGGCGCAGCATTGCGAATGTGGCTTGAGCAGCATGTATTGAAAGCGTTCGCCGGGCGTATCCTGACAGTCGACACTCAGGTCGCAAGGCGCTGCGCCCAACTGCATGTCCCCGACCCGCGCAGCGAATGCGATGCGTTGATCGCGGCTACTGCGCTGGTGCATGGCATGACCGTGGTCACACGCAACACAATCGACTTTCAGTCGTGCGGGGTCGCGCTGCTCAACCCCTGGGTCAGCCAGTTGAATGAAGAAGCGGCCGTTTATTCACGTGCGTCACGTTGAACGCGGATGTAAACGTGCCTGACCTGTATCGGCCCGGGCTACTCCACCGCCGCTGGACCCATCAATGAGCAACCAGATTCCGGTACACGACATCACACCGCCATCCGAAAAAAGCGGCGAATTCATCGACCTCTATGCCTCGCGCGAGAAAATCCACACCCGCGCGTTTAAAGGTCTGTTTCGCAATGTGCGCATGCTGGGCGGTGCCGTGTTGCTGCTTATCTTTTTTGGCACGGTCTGGCTCAATAAAGGTGGGCACCAGGCGGTCTGGTGGGACCTGCCGCAACGCAAGTTCTACATCTTCGGCGCGACGTTCTGGCCGCAGGATTTCATTCTGTTGTCCGGCATTCTGATCGTTGCAGCCTTCGGGCTGTTCTTCATCACGGTCTATGCCGGACGGGTATGGTGCGGCTACACCTGCCCGCAAAGCGTCTGGACCTGGATGTTCATGTGGTGCGAGAAAGTCACCGAGGGCGATCGCAACCAGCGTATCAGGCTTGACCATGCCCCGATGAGCACCGGCAAACTGGCGCGTAAGCTCGCCAAGCACAGCCTGTGGCTGCTGATCGGCTTTGCCACGGGCATGACCTTCGTAGGTTACTTCTCTCCCATTCGCGACTTGTGCATTGATCTGTTCACGGGCGAAGCGGATGGCTGGGCGTATTTCTGGGTCGGTTTCTTCACCCTGGCCACTTACCTCAATGCAGGCTGGCTGCGCGAGCAGGTGTGCATCTATATGTGCCCCTACGCGCGGTTCCAGAGCGTGATGTTCGACAAGGACACGCTGATCATCTCCTACGACCAGAATCGTGGCGAAGCCCGAGGCCCGCGCAAGAAGGAGGCTGATCCTCAGGCACTGGGGCTGGGTGACTGCATCGACTGCACGATGTGCGTGCAGGTCTGCCCGACCGGCATCGACATTCGTGACGGCCTGCAGGTGGAATGCATCAGCTGTGCGGCGTGCGTCGATGCCTGCGATACGGTCATGGACAAGATGGACTACCCTCGCGGCCTGATTCGCTACACCACCGAACACAATCTGTCCGGGCAGCGCACCCGCACCTTGCGCCCGCGCCTGATCGGTTATGCACTGGTTCTGTTGCTGATGATCGGGCTGCTGATCGCGGCCTTCTGCATGCGTGGGCTGGTGGGTCTGGAGGTCAGCAAGGACCGTATGCTTTTTCGGGAAAACGCCGAAGGCCGTATCGAAAACGTCTACACCGTGAAAGTGATGAACAAGGATCAGGTGGATCATGACTATGTGCTGGAGGCCAGCGGCCTGCCCGACCTGAAACTGCAGGGCCGTCGGGAAATCAGCGTCCCGGCAGGCGAGATCGTCAGCCTGCCAGTGGGGCTGTCCAGCGCGCCTGAAAAACTCCCGGCACACAGCAACGAAGTCACCTTTACCCTCAAGGACATCGACAGCGACACACATGTCGACACCAAAAGCCGTTTCATCGGCCCACCTCTTCGTTAAGAGCACCGTCATGCCCGTTGCGACTGCTGCAAGCCCTTGGTACAGGCACCTCTGGCCATGGATCATCATCGCCATTCTGACCTGCTCGGTGACGTTGAGCCTGTCGATGGTGTTCATCGCAGTGACCAACCCTGACCCGCTGGTCACCGATAACTACTACGAGGCCGGCAAAGGCATCAATCGCTCGCTGAATAGGGAAATGCTTGCGCAAAACCTCAAACTGCACGCCCGTGTACATCTGGACGAGTTGACCGGCGAAGTCGAGCTGCGCCTGAGCGGCAACAGCAACCCGGAGCGTCTGGAGTTGAACCTTATTTCGCCGACGCGCCCTGCCAGTGATCGCCGTGTGTTCCTGACCCGCAGCCCGTCTGAACCGGGCCGTTACATCGGGCAGTTGCAAGACCGGGTCAAGGGTCGGCGCTTTGTGGAACTGCTGGGTGTCGAAGGCGACCAGACCTGGCGTCTGTTCGAAGAAGAGCAGGTCGACGCTGCTGACCTGACCTTGGGCGACGAACCCCTGCAAGCTGCGCAACGCCGGAAAGACTGAACATGGCGACGCTACCCCCCGCCACTCCAATGTGCTGTTACCACTGCGGCCTGCCCGTTCCAGTCGGTGACTGTTTCACGGCGGTTGTACTCGGTGAACCCCGGGAGCTGTGCTGCCCCGGCTGTCAGGCGGTGGCCGAGGCCATCGTCGCCAGCGGCCTGGAAAGCTATTACCGCCATCGTAGCGAGGCCTCGGCCAACCCGGAAAGCCTGCCCACGCAATTGATCGATGAACTGGCACTCTACGACCGCCCTGAAGTACAGGCTCCTTTCGTGCGCCACGAAGGCGATTTGTCAGAAGCCACTTTGCTTGTCGAGGGCATCAGTTGCGCAGCCTGCGGCTGGTTGATCGAAAAACGCCTGAGCCGCTTGCCTGCGGTGGCCGAAGCGCGCATGAACCTCTCCACCCATCGCCTGCACGTACGCTGGCGCGGCGACCAGCTTGCCCTCAGTCAGTTGCTGAGCGAGCTGCACGCAATTGGTTATGTCGCTCACCCCTGGCAGGCCGATCGCGCCGCCGAACGTCTGGCAAGTGAAAACCGTCTGGCGTTGCGGCAACTGGGTGTCGCTGGTCTGCTGTGGTTTCAGGCAATGATGGCAACCATGGCCACCTGGCCGGAGTTCAACATCGACCTCAGCCCGCAGATGCACACCATCCTGCGCTGGGTGGCGCTGTTTCTGACCACTCCGATCGTGTTCTACAGTTGCGCACCGTTCTTCCGCGGCGCGTTGCGCGACCTGCGCAGCCGTCAACTGACGATGGACGTCTCGGTGTCGCTGGCAATAGGCGCGGCTTATGTCGCCGGCATCTGGACTGCGGTCACCGGCGCTGGCGAATTGTATTTCGATGCGGTAGGCATGTTTGCATTATTCCTGCTGGCCGGACGCTACCTGGAACGCCGCGCCCGCGAGCGCACAGCGGCAGCCACGGCGCAACTGGTCAACCTGCTGCCCGCCTCATGCCTGCGCCTCGGTGACGATGGCCGGAGCCAGCGCATCATGCTCAGCGAACTGCGTTTGACTGATCGTATATTGGTGCGCCCCGGTGCGGTGATCCCGGCTGACGGCAGGATCCTCGAAGGTCATTCCAGTATCGATGAGTCACTGCTGACCGGCGAGTACCTGCCACAAGTGCGCAGCGCGGGCGATGCGGTCACCGCAGGAACGTTGAATGTCGAGAGTCCGCTGACCATTGCCGTGTCGGCGCTGGGTCAGGAAACCCGTCTTTCGGCCATTGTCCGCCTGCTCGAGCGCGCCCAGGCGCAGAAGCCCCGTCTCGCGCAGATCGCCGACCGGGCTGCACAGACCTTTCTACTGTTTTCGCTGATGGCGGCGGCGCTGATCGGCGTTATCTGGTGGCAAATCGACGCATCCCGTGCATTCTGGATTGTCCTAGCAATGCTCGTTGCCACCTGCCCCTGCGCGCTGTCGTTGGCGACACCGACCGCGTTGACAGCAGCCACCGGCACGCTGCACAAGCTTGGTCTGTTGCTGACCCGAGGTCATGTACTGGAGGGCCTGAATCAGATCGACACAGTCATCTTCGACAAGACCGGCACCCTGACCGAGGGACATCTGGCGCTACGCAGCATTCACCCGCTACGCGAACTGGACGCCAGCCGCTGTCTTGAGCTGGCGGCGGCGCTGGAAAACCGTTCCGAGCACCCTATTGCCCGCGCCTTTGGTCGAGCGTCAAGGGCCGCCGAAGAGGTGCACAGCACACCGGGGCTAGGGCTGGAAGGACGTGTTGACGGGAAACTGCTGCGCATCGGCCAGGCGCCGTTCGTCTGTGCGCCGAGCGGCACTGAACCGCCGGTGATCACCGATGAGTCCGGCCAGTGGCTATTGCTGGGCGATGCGCAAGGGCCGCTGGCCTGGCTGGTACTCGACGATCGACTGCGCGACGATGCCGGCACCTTGTTACAAGCCTGCAAGGCACGAGGCTGGAAAACGCTGCTGCTGTCCGGAGACAGCTCACCGATGGTCGCCAGTGTCGCGCAGGCGCTGGGGATAGAGGAAGCGCGTGGCGGTATGCGCCCGGACGACAAGCTGGAGGTGCTGCGGCAACTTCAGGCTCAGGGACGCAAGGTGCTGATGATCGGTGACGGGGTGAATGACGTCCCGGTCATGGCCGCTGCCGACATCAGTGTGGCAATGGGCTCGGCCACCGACCTTGCAAAAACCAGCGCTGACGCCGTGCTGCTGTGCAACCGTTTGCCGGTGCTGATCGACGCACTGAATCTGGCCCGACGTACGCGCAGGGTCATTATCGAAAATCTGCTCTGGGCCAGCCTGTACAATGGCCTCATGCTGCCATTCGCGGCACTGGGCTGGATCACCCCGGTATGGGCGGCCATCGGCATGTCGCTCAGTTCATTGACCGTAGTGCTCAACGCCTTGCGCCTGACCCGCATGCCGCGCCGCGCCCTGACGTCACAACCTGCCCCGGAGGTTTCATGCCCGCGCTTTACATCATGATCCCTGCTGCGCTGCTGCTGGTGGGTGTTGCGATCTACGTGTTCTTCTGGGCGGTGGACAGCGGCCAGTACGACGATATGGAAGGCCCGGCGCACAGCATATTGTTCGATGATCCGCCGTCAGTGGATCATGCCCGGCCAGAACAGCAACGGCCTGGCGCTGACGAGAAACACGATGTTTGAACTTGCTTCGACGCTGCTCTCGGCGCTCATTCTCGGGCTGCTGGGCGGCGGCCATTGCCTGGGGATGTGTGGCGGCCTCATGGGAGCGCTGACACTGGCCATTCCCAAGGAACAGCGCAGCCGTCGATTCCGGCTGCTGCTGGCCTATAACCTTGGGCGCATTCTCAGTTACACGGTTGCCGGCCTGGGTTCCGGGCTGGTCGGCTGGGCAGTCGCGCAAAGTCCGCTGGCAACGGGTCTGCGGGTCATCGCCGCAGTGTTGCTGATCGTGATGGGGCTGTATCTGGCTGGCTGGTGGAGCGGGCTGACGCATATCGAGCGCCTGGGCCGAGGCCTGTGGCGATACCTGCAACCGCTGGCCAGCCGCTTGCTGCCGGTGTCCAGCCTGCCCCGCGCCTTGTTGCTCGGCGCGCTGTGGGGCTGGCTGCCCTGCGGGCTGGTTTACAGCGCCCTGCTCTGGGCCGCCAGCCAGGGCAATCCTCTCCATAGCGCCTTGCTGATGCTGGCCTTCGGGCTGGGCACCTGGCCCGTTCTGCTGGCCACCGGACTTGCCGCCGAGCGCACCACTGTCCTGCTGCGCAAACGAGGTGTTCGCATGGCCGGAGGGTTGCTGGTAATCGTGTTTGGCCTCTGGACCTTGCCGGGGCCGCATCAGCATTGGCTGATGGGGCACTGAGGCCGGGCAGCTCACCCCGCTTGATCCACGTCAACGCCCGCCCTTGAGCGCCTGCGTATGCTCGCGACATCGCCAGCCTGACCGGGAAACGTGCGCATGCTTGACGCCATTCGTTGGGATTCAGACCTGATCCATCGCTATGATGTGGCAGGACCGCGCTATACGTCCTATCCGACAGCAGTGCAACTTCACACACAAACAGGCGCATTTGACCTGTTGCATGCTCTGCGGGAAAGCCGCAAGGCGTTGCGCCCGCTGTCGCTCTATGTGCATCTGCCCTTCTGCGCGAACATTTGTTACTACTGTGCCTGCAATAAGGTCATCACCAAGGACCGCGGACGCGCCCAGGCTTACCTGCAGCGGCTCGAACACGAAATACAGATGCTCGCCTGCCACCTGGCACCCGGTCAGGTAGTGGAGCAACTGCACCTGGGCGGCGGCACGCCGACCTTCCTGAGTCATGCTGAACTGCGTCGGTTGATGGCGCAGCTGCGCGCGCATTTCAATTTGCTGGAAGATGACTCCGGCGACTATGGCATCGAGATTGACCCTCGCGAAGCGGACTGGTCGACCATGGGCCTGCTGCGCGAGCTGGGTTTCAACCGGGTCAGCCTTGGCGTGCAGGACCTGGACCCCACCGTGCAACGGGCGATCAACCGCATGCAAAGCCTGGAGGAAACCCGCGCCATCGTCGAAGCCGCCCGCACGCTGCAGTTTCGCTCTGTGAATATCGACCTGATCTACGGCCTTCCCAGACAAACCGCGCAAGCCTTCAGCCGCACAGTGGATGAAATCATCGAATTACAGCCCGACCGGTTGTCTGTGTTCAACTACGCCCACCTGCCGGAACGCTTCATGCCGCAGCGGCGCATCGACACGGCCGAACTGCCGGATGCCCGGAGCAAACTGCTCATGCTCGAGCGCACCGTCGAGCAACTGGGCAACGCCGGTTATCGCTACATCGGCATGGACCATTTCGCCCTGCCCGACGATGAGCTGGCTATCGCCCAGGAAGACCTGACCCTGCAACGCAATTTTCAGGGCTACACCACGCATGGTCACTGTGATCTGATCGGGCTGGGCGTCTCGGCCATCAGCCAGATTGGCGAGCTGTACAGTCAGAACAGCAGCGACCTGAGCGACTATCAAAGGCTGCTGGACAGCGACCAGCCAGCAACCAGACGAGGGCTGATGTGCAGCGATGACGACCGAATAAGACGCGCAGTCATTCAGCAGTTGATCTGCCACTTCATGCTGGATTTCGCCGAGATTGAAAAAGCATTCTCCATCGATTTCAGAGGCTATTTCAGCGACGCATGGCCACAACTGCTTGGCATGGCGGAGGACGGGCTGATTGCGTTGAGCGCCGCGGGAATTGAAGTGAAACCGGCAGGCCGGTTGCTGGTGCGTGCTGTGTGCATGGTCTTCGATGCGTACCTGACCCGGCAGAACAGGCAGCAGTTCTCCCGGGTGATATGAGCAGAGGCCTGGTTCTACATTTTGGCCAGAACCAGCATGCCCGCCTTGGTCTTGTCGGCGTCGCTGGAGTTCAGGCTGTTCATCAGCGACGACAAATCGGCCGTGGAATTGCTCACCTGCGCCTGCAATGTGGTGAGCACGGTCTGTAGCGCCGCGGCCTTGGTGCGGCGCTCCTCGGGACTCAGACTCGGGTCCTTCAGAGCCTTCTGGATCTGCTCCATGGTTTCCGCGATCCTGCGTTGAAGCTCGCGAATAGCCTTGAGGATCTTCTGCACGGAAGCCGGCAGGCCGCTCTGCTCGATATCGGCATTTCTGGAAGACGACGCAGCGGCCGCCTTGCCTGCTGACGACAGATTGACTTCAACGCCCTTTGCCTCACCGGCAGGCGTCTCGACGCTGCTTTCGCTGGTCTGGCTGCTGTACGTAATCTGCGAGGTCGCAGTACGTATCGTAATACTGTTGATCAACGGAAGTGTCGTTGACATGCCAAGGCATCCTGGTTCATCCGAGGGAATACAGGCTTATCGGCAGCCGCTCTGGAACCTTGATGGTACAGAAGGCTTTGTAGGCTGGCCCCGACAAGCAAGGGTGAGGTACCCTTACGGCTTATGTGTGTTTTCCCACAAGGAATTAAGTGATGTCCGAGCCAGTAAAGTTGCGCGCTCAAAACCAGGCTCACTGCAAGGATTGCAGTCTCGCTCCACTCTGCCTGCCCCTCTCGTTGAACACGGAAGACATGGACTGCCTTGACCAGATCGTCAAACGGGGCCGTCCACTGAAAAAAGGCGAGTTTCTATTCCGTCAGGGAGATACCTTCGAGTCGGTCTATGCAGTACGCTCCGGCGCGCTGAAAACCTTCAACATCAGTGACAACGGCGAAGAACAACTCACCGGCTTTCATCTGCCCAGCGAACTGGTCGGAATGTCAGGCATGGACGCCCAAGCTTACCCGGTCTCGGCGCAGGCACTGGAAACCACCTCAGTGTGCGAAATACCATTTGAACGCCTGGATGAGCTGTCGGTGCAGTTGCCGCAACTGCGTCGCCAGTTGATGCGCGTCATGAGCCGCGAGATCCGCGAAGATCAGCAAATGATGCTGTTGCTATCGAAGAAGACCGCCGATGAGCGTATTGCCACGTTTCTGATCAATCTGTCTGCGCGCTTCCGGGCCAGAGGTTTCTCGGCCAATCAGTTTCGTCTGAGCATGTCGCGCAACGAAATCGGTAATCACCTGGGCCTGGCCGTCGAGACGGTGTCGCGGGTATTCACCCGGTTCCAGCAAAACCAGTTGATTGCTGCAGAAGGCAAAGAGATTCATATCCTCGCCCCGATCGAGCTGTGCGCGCTGGCAGGCGGCGCAATGCAAAGCTGATACGTGCGATCTGTGGCGGGTCGGCTTAAACTATCGGCCAAACCTGCCATGGATCCCCCTGATGACTTTCGATCAATCGAACTTCAAGTCCCTGATACGCCCGGTCGTAGACTTTCCCAAGCCGGGCGTGGTCTTTCGCGACATCACTCCCCTCTTTCAGTCGCCCAAGGCTACCCGTCAGGTAATCGACAGCTTCGTGCAGCGCTATATAGAAGCCGATTTCAGCCATATCGGCGTCATGGACGCGCGTGGTTTTCTGATTGGTTCGGTGGTGGCGTATCAACTGAACAAGCCGCTGGTGCTGTTTCGCAAACAAGGCAAATTGCCTGCCGACGTACTCTCCGAGGCCTACCAGACCGAATACGGCGAAGCGTATCTGGAAGTGCATGCCGACAGTCTGTGCGAAGGTGACTCAGTCATCATGTTCGATGACCTGATCGCGACGGGAGGCACGCTGATCGCCGCCGCCAACCTCATCCGCCGCATGGGCGCTGAGGTACATGAAGCCGCTGCGATCATCGACCTGCCGGAACTGGGTGGCTCCAAGCGTCTTAACGACCTGAAGATCCCGACGTTCTGTCTGACCGAGTTTGCGCTGGACGAGCAGTAAGACCGGCACTGACCGTGGCTCCGCTTTGCACGGTGGTTCTGCGATGTCAGATGGATTGGGGTTCGACTCAGGTCACCTTTTCGCCCCTCGGCGAGTTACTTTGACGGGCCAAAGTAACCAAACCCCCTCGCTCCTGTTTCCGGCCCGACTTCGTCGGGTTCCTTCGCCCTGTCACTGATCCGGGGGTCGCCGCAACGGGCCATCCATGGCCCGGTGCGGCTAGCCTGGCGTCCTGCCAGGCTACCCCCGGATCAGCGCCAGGACTCAGCCGTCACTAACGTCGCACTCTGCGTCGTCAGTACCATCGCGATAAAAAAGCACTGTATGGCAGCATTAACAGGTAAGGCATGATGTTCTGCCGCACCGGAAATTTGCAACGCCAAGCGTTAAGAAGAGCATGCCAATGCAGAGTGATTGACACGAGAATCATACTCAAAATCGGACGCAGAGCGTCCAGAACGGCATGCGACGCGGAGCGTCGCACGATAGTTGAGATTATCGTTGCAGTTCTGGACGCTCTGCGTCCGACCTTGAATGGGCAGCGCAGGCGTGTACCGAAGAGAAACTAGCTCGCAGTATTGCTGTGCAGTTTGGTCATCAGTTGCGCTTCGGCCTGGGTCAGGCCGCAGGACTGGGTCAGCTCATCGATGCTGGCACCCATGCCGACCAGGCGTGCAGCCTGGGCAAAGGACAGCGTGGAGGGATCGCGCTGTTCCAGTGCAGTGAGCTTGTCCGGCAACGGCGCAACGATGGCACGCAGCTCGTGCAACGCTTCGCCCATGCGCACCGTGCCGTTCTGGTAGTTGTCCAGGCGTCTGGCCAACTCCTTGATCCGCTGATCACGCAAGGCAGCCGCCTCATCACGCTCGGCATCGAGCTTGCGCTGACGCCTGGTATGGGCCAGGAACATAAACAGCGTGACTACCCAGAGAATGCCCAGGAAGACGACAGCTACCTCAAAGATCAATCAGATGTTCTCCAGTTCGGACCACTCTTCTTCGGACATCATTTTGTCCAGTTCAACCAGAATCAACAGTTCGCCGTTCTTGTTGCAAACGCCCTGAATGAATTTGGCCGACTCATCGTTACCCACGTTTGGCGCAGTTTCGACTTCAGACTGACGCAAGTAAACCACTTCAGCCACGCTGTCGACCAGAATCCCGACCACTTGCTTGTCGGCTTCGATGATCACGATACGCGTATTGTCGCTGACTTCAACCGGAGCCAGACCAAAGCGCTGACGGGTATCGATCACGGTGACCACGTTACCGCGCAGGTTGATAATGCCCAGTACGTAGCTTGGCGCACCCGGGACCGGGGCGATTTCAGTGTAGCGCAGCACTTCCTGCACCTGCATCACGTTGATGCCATAGGACTCGTTGTCCAGGCGGAACGTAACCCATTGCAGGATAGGATCTTCGGAACCTTGTGCAGACGACTTATTCATAACCCCAACCCCTCACGTGTGTTCTTTGCAGGTGATGCCACTGGCATCGACCCATGATTATTTCGACTTATTCAACTGCTTGACCGCGCCACTGGCTATCAGCTCGGCCAATTCTGCAACATCCAGCAACGCGCACATGTGCTCGATAACCGTGCCC
Organism: Pseudomonas syringae group sp. 26L6; assembly: GCF_032587815.1. Classification (NCBI taxonomy): domain Bacteria; kingdom Pseudomonadati; phylum Pseudomonadota; class Gammaproteobacteria; order Pseudomonadales; family Pseudomonadaceae; genus Pseudomonas; species Pseudomonas syringae group sp. 26L6. The sequence goes on along the minus strand of NZ_JAWHPJ010000056.1, from coordinate 96,832 downwards.
GCCAGCCATGGGCGCTGACCTCGCTGCGTGCGCCATTTGATCTCGTTCGGATCAAGACGCAACGAACGGCTGACTTGATGCACCGCCAGTCCCCACTCGTATCCCTGCACCGAAATCACGTACTGCAATCCCTGGCGAAAATCGTCGCGGTAGCGATCAGGCATGATCCAGCGCGCGGTATCCAACACTTTCAGGTTGCCCGCCTGGCAAGGCAGGATCCCGAGAAACCAGTCCGGCTGACCAAACAGTGGCGTCAGCTCCTGCCCTGCCAGCGGGTAAATCGACCCTAGGCATACCAGCGGCACTGCCAGCGTCAACCCGGCCACGTCGAACAACAGGCATTCGAACGGCTCGGCGGCCCATGCCGGGCGACCATCGCTGGTCGGCGGCGGCGTCGGCGTGCGCTGGGTCACCAGTGTGCTCAACTCGGCGACCGGCTCGACCAGCTCAACGGTCGACACTGCTTCTTCAACCTTCACCACTTCGGCAACAATCACCGGAGCGACTTCAATCACGGGCGCAGGCGCTGCGACCTTTACTGCTACAGCCACCGGAGCCGGCGCGGCCACCGCAACCGCCAGCGGTTTGATCTGCGCTTGCATCCGCGCATCAAAGGCTTGCTCTTCGAGCACAGCCGCCTGAAATTCATCGATGCTGCTGACAGGCTCTTCAAGCACTTCAGTCGCGTCGTACAGCAATGCGTCCAGATAGGACTGCAACGCCAGCTTGGGTCGTGTTGCTACTTCTACAGGGCGGTTCATACCGGGGCCCAACAAAAAATGGAGCAGGTGCAACCTGATAGAGTTATCGGCCGCATTGAGGCATCACTTGAGCAAACTGTGTAGAAAGAATGGACGTTCACGTCAGGCCACCTGAGCATTGAGCTGCTCGGCGAGCATATGCTTGAGCAATGCCCGATAAGCAATCACACCGCGACTCTTACTGTCATTCTGCGACGGCGTCAGCCCCAGACGGCTGGCATCGCGCAGCCGCGTGTCAACCGGCACGTAGGCTTGCCAGACATGATCGGGAAAACTGTCGCGCAATAATTTCAATGTGCCCATCGACGCCTGAGTACGACGGTCGAACAAGGTCGGCACGATGGTATAAGGCAACGGCACCTTGCGCGAACGGTTGATCATGGTCAGGGTATTGACCATACGCTCCAGGCCTTTCACAGCCAGAAACTCGGTCTGTACCGGTATCGCCAACTGCTGGCTAGCCGCCAGCGCATTGACCATGAGAACGCCCAGCAGCGGCGGACTGTCGATCAGCGCATAGTCAAAATCCTGCCACAACTGCGCCAGACTCTTAGCGATCACCAGGCCCAGGCCGCTCTGGCCAGGGGATTGACGCTCCAGTGTGGCCAGCGCCGTGCTGGAGGGTATCAGCGAGATACGCTGGTCACTGGTCGGCAGCAGCAATTGGCCCGGAAGCCCCTCCGGAACCGCACCCTTGTGGAGAAACAGATCGAAGGCACTGTGTTCCAGTTCGTCCGGGTTATGCCCGAAATAGCTGGTCATGGAGCCGTGGGGGTCCAGATCGACCACGACCACACGCTTGCCCGCATCGGCCAGCAGGCCGGCCAGGGCGATGGTCGTGGTGGTCTTTCCGACTCCACCTTTCTGGTTGGCTACTGCCCAGACTCTCATTGATGTTTTTCCTTGCGTACAGCAACGACCATACCGATACGATGTTAGGGGGCAGGTGACGGAGAATTGACGGCGTTCGCACGTACCGGCGGCTTTGCTGGCACCGGTGCAGTTTGTGTGCCAGCACGCCTCAGTGCAGCATCCGGTTGCACATTGGCCGACCCTGAACTGGTCAGGCTGCGACGCACATCCAGATTTCGCGAGATGACCAGCACTACGCGGCGGTTCTTGGCGCGTCCGGCGGCAGTGGTATTGGGCGCGATCGGTTGAAACTCACCGTAGCCCACAGAGGCCAGTCGCGCTGGATTGACACCGTCCATCGCCAGCATGCGCACAATGCTGGCAGATCGAGCCGAAGACAGTTCCCAGTTGGTCGGAAACTGCGCAGTGCTGATCGGCTGGTCGTCAGTGAAGCCTTCAACGTGTATGGGATTGTCGAAGCGTTTGACGATTCCGGAAACCTTTTCAATGATCGTGAAGGCCTTGTCGCTGGGTATGGCGTCGCCGCTGACGAACAACAGGCTGGAGTTGAGTTCGATCTCGATCCATAACTCGTTGCCGCGCACCGTCATCTGATCGGACTTGATCAGGTCGCCGAACGCATCGCGAACATCCTGAGCGATGGTTTGCAGCGGATCATCAGAAGCCTGGCCAATTCCGGCATCGGTCTGTTCGCTGTCCTTGACCAGCGGCTCGGCGGGCTTTATCGAGACCGGGCGCTGCTCACCAATAGGGATCGGTTTCATAGTGCGCTCGGTATCGTTGAATACGCCAACCAGTGCCTGGGACAGAATCTTGTATTTGCCTTCATTGACCGAGGAAATCGAGTACATCACCACGAAAAAGGCGAACAGCAGGGTAATGAAGTCGGCATACGACACCAGCCAGCGCTCATGATTTTCGTGTTCTTCGGCCTGACGTCGGCGAGCCATGCGCTGTTACTCCATGAAGCCTTGCAGCTTGAGTTCGATGGAGCGCGGGTTTTCACCCTCGGCGATGGACAGCAAGCCTTCAAGCAGCATTTCGCGGTAACGCGACTGACGGTGGGCAATGCCTTTAAGCTTGTTGGCCACCGGCAGCAGAATCAGGTTGGCCATTGCAACGCCATAAATGGTGGCAACAAAAGCCACCGCAATCCCACTGCCCAGTTGGCTCGGGTCGGCCAGGTTGCCCATGACGTGAATCAGCCCCATTACCGCACCGATGATGCCCACGGTCGGCGCATAGCCGCCCATGCTTTCGAATACCTTGGCAGCCTGAATATCGCGGGTTTCCTGAGTGATGAAATCCACTTCAAGAATGCTCCGGATCGCTGCAGGTTCGGCACCATCGACCAACAGTTGCAAGCCTTTGCGGGCATAACTGTCAGGTTCGGAATCGGCGACCGTTTCCAGACCGAGCAAGCCTTCCTTGCGGGCGGTCATGCTCCAGCCGATCACCCGGTCGACACCGCCGGGCAGATCGATACGAGGCGGGAAAATGATCCAGCGGATGATTTTCATGGCACGCATGAACGCGCTCATCGGTGACTGCAACAGCGACGCACCCAGTGTGCCGCCCAGTACAATCAGGGCTGCCGGGCCATTGAGCAACGCACCTAGATGTCCGCCTTCAAGAAAGTTGCCGCCAATGATCGCGACAAACGCCAGGATCAGGCCGATAAGACTGAGTACATCCATCAGAGACAGGCCTCTACCAGGTGGCGACCTATGTCATCCAGACTGTAGATCGCATCTGCAAGCTCAGCCTTGACGATTGCCATCGGCATGCCGTAAATGACGCAGCTCGCTTCGTCCTGCGCCCATACGGTACTGCCCGCCTGCTTGAGCAGGCGCGCGCCCTCACGGCCATCGGCACCCATGCCGGTCAATACCACCGACAGCACCTTGTCACCGTAGGACTTGGCGGCAGAGCCAAAGGTGATATCTACACAAGGTTTGTAATTCAGGCGCTCGTCACCCGGCAGAATCTTCACCGTACCGCGCGCATCCACCATCATCTGCTTGCCGCCCGGTGCCAGCAACGCCAGACCAGGGCGCAGAACGTCGCCGTCCTCTGCTTCCTTGACGCTGATCTTGCACAGCTTGTCGAGACGCTCGGCAAAGGCCTTGGTGAAGGCCGCAGGCATGTGTTGAATCAGCACCAGCGGTGCCGGAAAGCTGGCTGGCAACTGGGTAAGTACCCGTTGCAACGCAACCGGGCCACCGGTTGAGGTGCCGATGGCCACCAGTTTGTATGCCTTGCGCTTGGGCGTGCCTGAGGTGGTCGGGTGTGCCGGAGCATGGTGAGCATGAGCCGCAGGGGCCGTGGCAGGCGCTGCAGTGCGCGTCGGCACGGCACGGGCTGGCGCGGTGGTGGGCGCAGGTGCACGGCTGGACGACGTCGGCGCTGCCGGTGCAGCCGCCGATGCAGCGCTGGCCGCACCAAACCCGCTTGAACGGCGGTTACTGCGCGAAATGCTGTTGATCTTCTCGCACAGCAGCTGTTTGACCTTCTGCGGGTTGCGCGAGATATCTTCGAAATTCTTGGGCAGGAAATCCACGGCACCGGCGTCCAGAGCATCCAGCGTCACGCGCGCACCTTCGTGCGTCAGCGACGAGAACATCAATACCGGGGTGGGGATACGCTGCATGATATGACGAACTGCCGTAATGCCATCCATCATCGGCATTTCGTAGTCCATGGTGATGACATCAGGTTTGAGCGCCAGCGCCTGCTCAATCGCTTCCTTGCCGTTGGTGGCGGTGCCAACCACTACAATGTTGGGGTCCGAAGAAAGAATTTCCGTAACACGGCGGCGGAAAAAACCGGAATCATCCACCACCAGGACCTTGACTGCCATAAACACTCCAATAGGTGTTGCAGGCAGCCAGGCTGCCCGCACCCCCGGGTTCAGATACGCCGTGCGGCGTAACGCTTGAGCATGCTGGGTACATCGAGAATCAAGGCGATGCGACCGTCACCGGTGATGGTGGCGCCCGACATGCCTGGCGTACCTTGCAGCATCTTGCCCAGCGGTTTGATAACCACTTCTTCCTGGCCGACCAGTTGATCGACAACGAAGCCGATGCGCTGGGTGCCGACCGTCAGGATCACGACGTGCCCTTCTCGCTGCTCTTCATGAGCCGCCGAACTGACCAGCCAGCGCTTGAGATAGAACAGCGGCAAGGCTTTGTCACGTACGATCACCACTTCCTGACCGTCAACCACGTTGGTAGTGGACAGGTTCAGGTGGAAGATTTCGTTGACGTTGACCAACGGGAAGGCAAAAGCCTGGTTGCCCAGCATCACCATCAGGGTCGGCATGATCGCCAGGGTCAACGGGACCTTGATGACAATCTTGGAACCCTGGCCCTTGGTCGAGTAGATGTTGATCGAGCCGTTGAGCTGGGAGATCTTGGTTTTAACCACGTCCATGCCCACACCGCGACCTGACACATCGGAAATCTCGGTCTTGGTCGAGAAGCCCGGTGCAAAGATCAGGTTGTAGCAATCGGTGTCGCTCAACCGATCGGCTGCATCCTTGTCCATGACACCACGTTTGACCGCAATCGAGCGCAACACGTTGGGGTCCATACCCTTGCCGTCATCGGAAATCGACAGCAGGATATGGTCGCCTTCCTGCTCTGCCGAAAGAATTACCTTGCCGCCGCGGGACTTGCCCGAGGCTTCGCGTTCTTCCGGCGTTTCGATACCGTGGTCGACCGCGTTGCGCACCAAGTGGACCAGCGGGTCGGCAAGCGCCTCTACGAGGTTCTTGTCGAGGTCGGTTTCTTCGCCGACCAGTTCCAGATTGATCTCTTTCTTGAGCTGGCGAGCCAGGTCACGTACCAGACGCGGGAAGCGACCAAAGACTTTCTTGATCGGCTGCATACGGGTCTTCATGACCGCGGTCTGCAGGTCGGCAGTGACCACATCCAGGTTGGAAACCGCCTTGGACATGGCTTCATCGCCGCTGTTGAGACCCAGACGCACCAGGCGGTTACGTACCAGCACCAGCTCGCCGACCATGTTCATGATCTCGTCCAGTCGGGCGGTATCCACACGAACCGTGGTTTCGGCTTCAGTCGCAACCGGCTTTTCACCAGTGGGTGCAGGAGCGCGTGCAGGTGCTGGAGCAGGCTTGGCGGGCTCGGCCTTTGCCGCAGGTACAGGCGCCGCAGCAGGCTTGGCAGCCGGTGGCGGAGCAGCAGCTATAGCAGCTGCCGGAGCAGGTGCCTTGGCAACGACCGCATCAGGCTCGAACTTGCCTTTGCCATGCAGTTCGTCGAGCAGGCTTTCAAATTCGTGATCGGTAATTTCGTCCGATGCCGATGCAGCAGAGGGTGCCTTGGCAGCAACGGCCGCAGGTGCAGGTGCAGGTGCAGCCGTAGCGGCTATGGCACCGTCAAACGAGCCCTTGCCATGCAGTTGATCAAGCAAGGCTTCGAATTCGTCGTCGGTGATTTCATCGCCGGCAGGCGCTGCACCCTTGCTCTGTGCAGCAGGTGCCGGGGCTGGCGCGGCTACAGCATCGGCCGCAAACTTGCCCTTGCCATGCAACTGATCAAGCAGGGATTCAAATTCCTGATCGGTAATTTCATCGCCAGCTGGCGCAACCGCAGGTGCCGCTGATGGTGCCGCAGACACCGGACTGGTGCCGTGCAGCGAATCGAGCAGTTGCTCGAACTCATCATCGGTAATGTCATCGCTGGCCGCTTGCTCGGCAACCGGAGCCTCGGCTTCAACCACCGGCTCGGGCTCGGGCGCTGCGACTTCGTCGGCAGATTGTGGCTCGGCCAGTCGCGAAAGCGCAGCCAGCAGTTCTGGCGTCGCCGCAGTTACGTCAGTCCGTTCACGTACCTGACCGAACATGCTGTTGACGGTGTCCAGAGCTTCCAGGACCACATCCATCAGTTCGGAATCAACGCGACGCTCACCCTTGCGAAGGATGTCGAACACGTTTTCGGCGATGTGGCAGCACTCCACCAGCTCATGGAGCTGGAGGAAGCCGGCGCCCCCTTTTACAGTGTGAAAACCGCGAAAAATTGCATTGAGCAGATCAGCATCATCCGGTCGGCTTTCCAGCTCGACCAATTGCTCTGACAACTGCTCCAGAATTTCGCCGGCCTCTACCAGAAAATCCTGAAGGATTTCTTCATCGGCGCCGAAGCTCATGGGGTGCTCCCTAAAATTAACCGTCAACAGATCTTAGAAGCCGAGGCTCGATAGCAGATCGTCTACATCATCCTGTCCGGATACGACGTCTTCACGTTTATCGGCATGAATCTGCGGACCTTCACCCTTGGCGAGATGTTTTTTAGGATCTTTTTCAGCAAGGATGGATTCTTCGTCATGTTCGATGCCTGCGAAGCGATCGACATGGCTGGCCATGAGCACCAGTTTGAGCAGATTGCTCTCGACTTCCGTAACCAATTGCGTCACGCGCTTGATAACCTGCCCCGTAAGGTCCTGGTAATCCTGGGCAAGCAAAATATCGTTGAGATGCCCGGAAACCCTATCGGCCTCCTGCTCGGTGCGCGTCAGAAAACCATCGACCCGCTTGGCCAGCTCACGGAATTCTTCAGCACCGATTTCGCGGCGCATGAAACGACCCCAGTCGTCACTCAATGCCTTGGCATCGGAGCTCAGACCGCTCATGAGCGGTGTGCTTTCCTCGACCAGGTCCATAGTGCGGTTGGCCGCATTCTCGGTCAGCCTCACCACATACGACAGGCGTTCGGTCGCGTCGGTGATCTGCGACACTTCCTCGGCTTGAGGCATGTGCGGATCAATATGAAAGTTGACGATTGCACTGTGCAGCTCACGAGTCAGCTTGCCCACTTCCTGATAAAGGCCGCGGTCGCGTGTCTGGTTGAGTTCATGGATCAGCTGCACAGCGTCACCGAAGCGGCCCTTTTCAAGGCTGGTGACGAGTTCCTGCGCGTGTCTCTTTAAGGTCGACTCAAAGTCGGCCATCGAATCATTGTTATCCATAGCGCCCTCGCGGCATGCATCAGCTATTGACGCGTTCAAAGATCTTTTCGATCTTCTCTTTAAGCGCTTGAGCCGTGAATGGCTTGACTACATAACCGTTCACCCCGGCCTGGGCAGCTTCAATGATCTGCTCACGCTTCGCTTCGGCAGTAACCATCAGTACAGGAAGGCTCTTGAGACGCTCGTCCGCACGGACCTGACGCAACAAGTCGATACCGGTCATGCCAGGCATGTTCCAGTCCGTCACCAGAAAGTCAAAGGCACCGCTCTGCAGCATCGGCAATGCGGTCAGACCGTCATCCGCTTCAGATGTGTTGGTAAATCCCAGATCACGCAACAGATTCTTGATGATCCGCCGCATCGTTGAGAAGTCATCAACGATGAGGATTTTCATGTTCTTGTCCAATTCGACCTCCAAGCAGTCTTTAACGCGTTCAGCACCTGAACACGCTGTTCACTCAATACTGGCACAGCACACCCCCAGCTATACGAAACGACGACGGGCTTGGCACAACGACAGTCAAGACTGCGACTAAAGCCCATCGAGACATTGCCCGACAGGCCCTTGCCTCGTCTATCCTGCTACCACGTAACGCTTTGCACAGCCGGCATGCAGACAACGCACGACAAACGTCGCGCACTGCCGTCAACGCGCTCGCCACTCCCCCAAACGCCCCCGCAAACGAGCTGCGCACTGGCTGTGTAACTGACTGACCCGAGATTCGCTGACCCCAAGAACCTCTCCGATTTCCTTGAGGTTCAGCTCTTCGTCGTAGTACAGCGCCAACACCAGACGCTCACGCTCTGGCAAATTGGCAATTGCATCGGCCAACGCTGCCTGGAAGCGCTCGTCTTCCAGGTCGCGCGACGGCTCAAGCGAACCGCTTGCGCCATCCTCATGCAGCCCTTCGTGATCGCCGTCCTGAAGCAGGTCGTCGAAACTGAAGAGGCGGCTGCCCAAGGTGTCATTCAAAATCCCGTAATAATCATCAAGACTCAACTGGAGTTCGGCCGCAACCTCGTGATCTTTAGCGTCACGGCCGGTTTTAGCTTCAATTGCACGAATTGCGTCACTGACCATTCGGGTATTGCGGTGCACTGAGCGTGGTGCCCAGTCGCCCTTGCGCACTTCATCCAGCATCGCACCACGAATGCGAATGCCGGCGTAGGTCTCGAAACTCGCACCTTTGGTTGAATCGTATTTGGTGGAGACTTCAAGCAGACCGATCATGCCAGCCTGGATCAGATCCTCGACCTGCACGCTGGCCGGCAAGCGCGCCAGCAGATGATAAGCGATACGCTTGACCAATGGCGCATAACGCTCGATCAACTCGTATTGCGAATTACGGGAAGCCTTGCTGTACATCTGGTAGCCGCTCGCAGTCATTGCACAGGCCCTGCACTGGTCTGGTGAACGAGTCGCTCAACGAAGAACTCGAGATGACCCCGCGGGTTGGCTGGCAGCGGCCAGGTATCAACCTTCTGGGCAATGGCCTTGAACGCCAGCGCACATTTGGATCGCGGGAATGCTTCGTAGACGGCGCGCTGTTTCTGTACGGCCTTGCGCACGCACTCGTCGTACGGCACGGCACCTACATACTGCAGCGCGACATCAAGAAAACGGTCCGTCACTTTGGTGAGTTTGGCGAACAGGTTGCGCCCTTCCTGCGGGCTCTGTGCCATGTTGGCCAGCACCCGGAAGCGGTTCATGCCGTAGTCGCGGTTGAGCAGTTTGATCAGGGCGTAGGCATCGGTGATCGACGTGGGCTCGTCGCACACCACCAGCAACACTTCCTGAGCGGCGCGCACGAAGCTGACCACCGATTCGCCGATACCGGCAGCCGTGTCAATCACCAGCACATCAAGGTTGTCGCCAATCTCGCTGAACGCCTGGATCAGGCCCGCATGCTGGGCCGGGGACAGATGCACCATGCTCTGGGTGCCAGAGGCGGCAGGCACGATACGCACCCCACCCGGCCCCTGCAACAGAACGTCGCGCAACTCGCAACGGCCCTCTATCACATCGGCAAGTGTACGTTTAGGCGTCAGCCCAAGCAGAACGTCGACATTGGCCAGACCCAGATCGGCGTCCAGCAGCATGACACGACGGCCAAGCTCGGCAAGGGCCAGTGAAAGATTCACTGACACGTTAGTCTTACCGACGCCACCTTTGCCACCGGTCACCGCGATAACCTGTACGGGATGCATGCTGCCCATGTTATTTCTTTACCTTGTCTTGCGTAGACCGAAACCACATCGAGGGCTGCACGTTCGCAAATGAACACCGCATGGCAGACCGTTGACGCAGGGACATTCCAATAATATCCATCACTTAACCCACTCTCTTGCCAGGGGTGTGATAGAGGTCAGCAAACATATCAGCCATCGCTTCCTCGCTCGGCTCATCCTGCATCTGCACACTCACCGCACGGCTCACCAGTTGATGACGACGCGGGGTGTGCAGGTCGTCAGGAATACGGGGTCCGTCCGTGAGGTAGGCCACAGGTAATTCATGACTGATCGCCAGGCTCAGGACTTCGCCAAGGCTGGCTGTTTCATCAAGCTTGGTCAGAATGCATCCGGCCAGGCCACAACGCTTGTAACTGTGATAAGCAGCGGTCAACACCTGCTTCTGGCTGGTGGTCGCCAGTACCAGGTAGTTACGCGACTTGATGCCACGCCCTGCCAGGCTTTCCAGTTGCATGCGCAGCGCAGGATCGCTGGCTTGCAGCCCGGCGGTGTCGATCAACACCACGCGCTTGCGCAGCAGCGGCTCCAGCGCCTGGACCAGCGACTGGCCAGGATCGACATGGGTAACCGGCACGTTGAGGATGCGCCCAAGGGTCTTGAGCTGCTCCTGTGCGCCGATGCGGAAACTGTCCATGCTGACCAGAGCGATATTCTGCGGACCGTACTTCAACACGTAACGTGCCGCCAGCTTGGCCAGCGTGGTGGTCTTGCCCATGCCGGCAGGCCCGACCATGGCAATGACTCCACCCTCTTCTAGCGGCTCGATGTCCGGTACGGCAATCATGCGCGCCAAATGGGCCAGCAACATGCGCCAGGCCTGACGAGGCTCGTCAATCTCCGGGATCATCGACAGCAGATCGCGCGACAGCGGGCCGGACAAACCGACACGTTGCAGGCGGCGCCACAGATTGGCCTGCTGCGGACGACTGCCCTGCAGCTGGTTCCAGGCCAGGGAGCCAAGCTGAACTTCCAGCAGCTCGCGCAAGCCGTTCAATTCGGAGCGCATCGAATCATAGGCGCGCTGGCCGACAGCAGGCTCTGCGGGCGCAGGCGGCGTGTACGCGAATGGTCGTGGCGGCTCTTCGAGCGTCGGCTCGATGTGCGTATCGACAGCGCTGACCGGTTTGCCGGAAAACAGCTGAAGATTGATCGACGCGTCACTGTCGCTGCGGTTGTTCAATTCGGCCTGAGCAGAGACGATGCGCGACTGGGTCTTGCGCAGCTCGTCTTCGAGCTCCATGTTCGGCACACGCGGTGCCAGGGCGGACAGCTTGTAATCCAGAGCGGCAGTCAGCTCTACGCCACCGGCAATGCGCCGGTTACCGATGATGGCCGCCTCGGCGCCCAGCTCATCGCGAACCAGTTTCATGGCTTGACGCATATCGGCGGCGAAAAATCGCTTAACTTGCATGACTCACTACCTCAGCCGTTCGGCCCGACAGTCGCTACGATGGTTACTTGCTTGTTGTCCGGAATTTCCTGATACGCCAGAACATGCATGTTCGGTACAGCCAATCGTCCAAATCGTGACAGCATCGCCCGGACAGGCCCTGCTACCAGAAGAATTACCGGCAACCCTTGCATCTCCTGACGCTGGGCGGCCTCAATCAACGAACGCTGGAGCTTCTCAGCCATGCTTGGCTCAAGAAGAACGCCTTCTTCCTGACCCTGACCAGCCTTCTGCAAACTATTGAGCAATATCTGTTCCAACCTTGGCTCCAGAGTGATAACAGGCAGCTCCGGCTCAACACCTACAATGCTTTGGACGATTGCGCGGCTCAGACCCACTCGCACGGCAGCCACCAAAGCGGCGGTATCTTGACTCTTGCCAGCGTTGTTGGCGATAGCTTCCGCAATGCTACGAATATCACGCACAGGTACATGCTCAGCCAGAAGCGCTTGCAGCACGTTGAGCAGCGAGGACAGGGACAGCACACCAGGGACCAGCTCTTCAGCCAGTTTGGGCGAGCTTTTGGCCAACAATTGCATTAACTGCTGGACTTCTTCGTGACCAATCAGCTCATGAGAGTGCTTATAGAGAATCTGGTTCAAGTGGGTTGCCACCACAGTACTGGCGTCCACTACGGTATAACCCAGCGACTGCGCCTGGCTGCGCTGGCTGATTTCGATCCAAACGGCCTCCAGACCAAACGCCGGGTCTCTGGCGGTGATGCCGTTCAGGGTGCCGAACACTTGACCGGGGTTGATCGCCAGCTCGCGATCCGGATAAATCTCGGCCTCGGCCAGAATCACGCCCATCAGCGTCAGACGGTAGGCGCTGGGTGCCAGATCAAGGTTGTCACGGATGTGTACGGTCGGCATCAGGAAGCCCAGCTCTTGCGACAGCTTCTTGCGCACGCCTTTGATACGCGCCAGCAGTTGACCACCCTGATTGCGGTCCACCAGCGGAATCAGGCGATAACCCACTTCCAGGCCGATGATGTCGATAGGGGTGACGTCATCCCAACCCAGCTCCTTGGCGTCCTGAACACGGGTCGGCGAAGGCAGCAGGTCCTGTTGGCGTTGCACTTCGGCCAGCGCCTCGACTTTCACCTGGTTCTCTTTCTTCCAGAGCAGATACGCACCACCCGCAGCCACCAGGCCGAGGCTGATGAAGGAGAAGTGCGGCATGCCCGGCACCAGCCCCATGACGATCATGATCGCAGCGGAAACTGCCAGGGCCTTGGGCGAGGCGAACATCTGACGATTGATCAGCTTTCCCATCTCTTCCGAACCGGAAGCGCGGGTCACCATGATCGCTGCGGCAGTGGACAGAAGCAGTGATGGCAATTGCGCCACCAAACCGTCACCGATGGTCAGCAGGGTATAAACGCGGCCTGCATCAGCGAACGTCATGTTGTGTTGCAGAATACCGACCAGCATGCCGCCGATCAGGTTGATGAACAGAATCAGCAAACCGGCAATTGCATCGCCGCGCACGAATTTGCTGGCACCGTCCATGGAACCGTAGAACTCGGCTTCCTGAGCGACTTCAGCACGGCGACGCTTGGCTTCTGGCTGATCGATGAGACCGGCGTTGAGGTCGGCGTCGATTGCCATCTGTTTGCCTGGCATCGCGTCGAGGGTGAAACGCGCGCTGACCTCGGAAATACGGCCGGCACCTTTGGTGATTACTACGAAGTTGATGATCATCAGAATCGCGAACACCACGATACCGACAACATAGTTACCACCGATCACCACCTCACCGAAGGCCTGAATCACCTTGCCCGCAGCGGCGTGACCGTCCTGACCGTGAAGCATGACCACTCGCGTGGAAGCAACGTTCAGTGCCAGACGCAACAGCGTGGCGACCAGCAGAATGGTTGGAAACACCGAGAAGTCCAGCGGCCGCAGAGCGTAAACACACACCAGCAACACGACGATGGACAGGGCAATGTTGAACGTGAAGAACACGTCCAGCAGGAACGGCGGCATAGGCAACATCATCATTGCCATCATGACCAGCAACAACAGCGGAACGCCCAACTGACCACGGCCCAGGCCAGTGATATTGCTGCGTGCGCTACTGAATATCTGAGAACGATCCACTGATTGTTTACCTGCGCACTAGATCAAAACATTGACGCCGATGGCGACCTGTATCGACCCTATTGCAAAAAGCTGTCCAACTTTTACAAAGCCAGTGCTGGTAAGGCTTTAAAGGCAGAATTAACGTGAAACCGGTATACCTTGCGCAGTCAGAAAATCTTCAAGAGCGGACGCAGAGCGTCCAGAACGGCATGCGACGCGGAGCGTCGCACGATAGTTGAGATGATCGTTCCTCACGCTCTGCGTGGGAATCGCACAGAGCGGACGCAGAGCGCCCGGAACGGCATGCAATGCGGAGCGTCGCACGATAGTTGAGATGATCGTTCCTCACGCTCCAGCGTGGGAATGCCGTGGGTGACGCTCTGCGTCACAAATCTGCGCCGCACCACACGCCCAAGAGCGGACGCAGAGCTTCAGGAACCGCATACCCATGCGGAGCACGGGGGCGCGAGGGTGGTCTGCTGGCGACAAAGCAAAGGGCTACGCATCGCGCTGCAGGTCGGGCGGGATCTTGATGTCACCCAGTGGGTCTGGGCGCTTGCCTTGACCGGCGCGGAATTGGCGGATCTGGTAGACATAGGCCAGCACCTGGGCCACGGCCAGATAAAGCCCGGCAGGGATTTCCTGGTCCAGCTCGGTGCTGTAGTAGATGGAACGGGCCAACGCCGCAGATTCCAAAATCAGTATCTGGTTATGCGCGCCGATTTCGCGAATCTTCAGCGCTACCAGGTCAGTGCCCTTGGCCAGCAACATCGGCGCCCCGCCCTGCTCGGGATCGTATTTCAAGGCTACGGCAAAGTGCGTCGGGTTGGTGATGATGACATCCGCTTCCGGAATCGACGCCATCATCCGCCGCTGGGACATTTCGCGCTGCAACTGGCGAATACGCTGCTTAACCTCGGGGCTGCCCTCGCTGTTCTTATGCTCGTCACGCACTTCCTGCTTGGTCATCAGCAACTTCTTGTGCGCCTCATACAGCACAAAGGGCACGTCGGCAGCAGCAATGAATATCAGACCACAGGCCATCCAGAAGCTGCTCCAGCCGACCACCAGCAGGCTGTGTATCATCGCCTGTTCCAATGGCTCATGAGCGATGGCCACCAGATCATTGCGCTCGTTGCTCAAGACCACCAGCGCAACGGCGAGGATGATCAAAAACTTGCCGAAAGATTTGAGCAGCTCGACCAGCGCATGCGGTGAAAACATGCGTTTGAGCCCTGCCGCCGGGTTCATCCGGCTGAATTTGGGCATCAGCGATTTGGTTGCGAACAACCAGCCGCCGAGCATGATCGGCCCCACCAGCGCCGCCACCAGCATGGCGATCAGAAACGGCAGCATCACGACCAGCGCGTGCAGGCCGGAGCTGAGCAACGCCTTGCCCATGTATGACTGATCCATGAGCGTTTCGCGGCTGATCGTAAAATTGTCGCGCATCAGCTCGGACATCATCTGCGCAATGCCTGAGCCGAACATCAGCAACCCGCCCGCCCCCATCAGCATGACCACCAGCGTGGTCAGCTCCTTGGAGCGCGCAATCTGCCCATCCGCTCTGGAGTCCTTGACCTTTTTTTCCGTGGGGTCTTCTGTCTTGTCCTGACCATTCTCGTTTTCTGCCATCTCAACGAGCCCTCACCATGTCGCGCAACGATTGCAGTGCCTGGCTGGCAATCGGCTGATACTGATTGAGAATATCGCCCATGCTCATCCACAGGATGACCATGCCCAGCACGAGAGTCAGCGGGAAACCGATCGAGAAGATGTTGAGTTGCGGCGCTGCACGGGTCATGACGCCAAAAGCGATGTTGATGATCAGCAATGCAGTAATAGCAGGTAACACCAGCCTGAGCCCGGAACTCAACGCCCAGCCTAGCCCGTTCGCCAGCTCCCAGAAATTATTGACCAGCAGACCACCACCCACCGGCATCGTGGTGAAGCTTTCGACAAGCACTTCCAACACCACCAGATGGCCGTTCATGGACAGAAACAATAGCGTGACCAGCATGGTAAAAAACTGGCCGATAACAGCCGAAGATACGCCGTTGGTAGGGTCGACCATCGAGGCAAAGCCCATGCCCATCTGCGTCGAGATGATCTGCCCGGCGATCACGAAGATATGGAAAAACATCTGCAGGGACAGCCCCATGCCGGCACCGATGATGATCTGCTCGCCGATCAGCAACAGCCCACTGAGGTCAAGCGCCTGAACCGGCGGCATGGCTGGCAGCGCTGGAGCGACCACCACAGTGATGGCAAATGCGAGGTAAAGACGCACGCGTCGGGGAACCAGCGTGGTGCCGATCACCGGCATGGTCATCAGCAACGCGACGATACGAAACATCGGCAGCATGAAGCTCGCTACCCAGGTACTGATCTGGATATCGGTCAGCGCAAGCATCGGCTGCATGCGGCGCTAGCCGATCAGCGTCGGAATACTGGTGTACAACGACAGCATGTATTCCATGAAAATTTTCAGCAGCCAGGGGCCGATGACAATCAGCGTCACGAGCATGACCAACAGGCGCGGCAGGAAGCTCAGGGTCTGTTCGTTGATTTGCGTGGCCGCCTGAAACATCGCCACCAGCAGACCGCACAACAGGCTCGGCACCACAAGAATTGCGACCAGCACCGTGGTCAGCCACAGCGCCTCGCGAAACAGATCGACAGCTACTTCCGGCGTCATCGGGCAGACTCCTCAGTGAAACGGCTCATACGCCACCAAAACTGCCAGCCAGGGTGCCGACGATCAGCGCCCAGCCATCCACCAGCACGAACAGCATGATCTTGAACGGCAGCGAAATGATCAGCGGCGACAGCATCATCATACCCATCGCCATCAGCACACTGGCCACCACCAGATCGATGATCAGAAACGGAATGAAGATCATGAAGCCGATCTGAAACGCCGTCTTGAGCTCCGAAATCACGAACGCTGGAACCAGAATGGTCAGCGGCGCGGCATCCGGGGTGGGGATGTCGGTACGCTTGGACAGGCGCATGAACAGCTCAAGGTCACTGGTACGGGTTTGCGCCAGCATGAAATCCTTGATCGGCACCTGCGCCTTGGCGACTGCATCCTGTGCAGTGAGCTTTTCAGCCAGATAAGGCTGCAGCGCATCCTGATTCACACGGTCGAAAACCGGCGCCATGATGAACATGGTCAGAAACAGCGCCATGCCCGTCAGGATCTGGTTGGAAGGTGTCTGCTGCAAACCGAGGGCCTGACGCAGAATCGAGAAGACGATGATGATCCGGGTGAAACTGGTCATCAGCATGACAAACGCCGGAATGAAGCTCAGCGCAGTCATGATCAGCAGGATCTGCAGACTGACCGAATACTCCTGCTGACCATCCGCACCATTGGACAGCGTGATCGCCGGTATCGATAGCGGATCGGCTGCCAGTACAGCAGGCGTCACCATGACCAGCAACAGCAGTATCACGAAACGCAGCGCGCCCATCACTTCTTGTCCTTATCCTTGCCCATCAGCTCCATCAGGCGCTGAGCGAATTCAGGGGTCGCCTGCTCACGCACTGGCACCTGTACCGGTTCCTTGAGCACATGCAGGGGCGTGATCCGCCCTGGCGTGATACCCAGCAAGATCTGTTCACTGCCGATCTGCACCAGCACCAACCGATCACGCGGACCGAGCGCGCGCGAACTCACCAATTCGATGACCTGACCATTGTTCGGCCCCACGCGCTGCACGCGGCGCATCAGCCATGCGAGCACGAAAATCAGACCGATCACCAGTATCAGACCGAACAGCAGTTGCACCACCTGCCCGCCCATACCGCCGGATACCGTATTGGCTACCTGCGCAGGTGCGGCCTGAGCAGCGGGCTCGGCAGCCCAGGCCAGTGACGGCAGGGTTAGCAGAACACTTAGCCAGCGCCTCATTTAGCGCAGCTTCTTGATGCGTTCGCTCGGGCTGATCACGTCGGTCAGACGGATGCCGAACTTCTCGTTGACCACCACCACCTCGCCATGCGCGATGAGCGTGCCGTTGACCAGCACATCCAGCGGTTCGCCAGCCAGGCGATCCAGCTCGATCACCGAGCCCTGGTTGAGCTGCAACAAGTTACGAATATTGATATCGGTGCTGCCCACTTCCATGGAGATCGACACCGGAATGTCGAGAATCACATCCAGGTTGGGACCGTCCAGAGAAACCGGACCCGTGCTTTTCGGCACGCTGCCGAACTCTTCCATGGTCATCCGGCTACCCGAATTCCCCGCATCCGCCGCCAGCAACGCATCGATATCAGCCTGACTGTCGCCAGCTTCGCCCAATGCAGCAGCCCACTCGTCGGCCAACGCCTGATCTTCAGCAGACGTCATATCGTTTTCATCAGCCATCAGTTGTCCTCTGCACGCAGTATTTCAGTTACGCAACAATTTCCGACGTTGACCAGACAGGTCAGCGTCGCGCTATGGGTTCGATTACTTGCAGGGCCATCTTGCCCTTGTGCGAGCCAAGCTTGACCTTGAATGACGGTACGCCATTGGCACGCATGACCAGCGACTCGCTCAGTTCCACCGGGATAACGTCACCAGGACGCATGTGCAGGATGTCCCGCAACGGCAACTGGCGCTGAGCGATGGTCGTGGTGAGCGGCACATTGACATCAAGAACGTCTTCCTTGAGCGCGTTGATCCAGCGCTCATCCTGATCGTCCAGATCCGACTGAAAACCGGCATCGAGCATTTCGCGGATCGGCTCGATCATCGAGTACGGCATGGTCACGTGCAGATCGCCGCCACCGCCATCCAGTTCGATATGGAAAGTGGAAATCACCACGGCCTCGCTCGGCCCGACGATGTTGGCCATGGCCGGGTTCACTTCCGAGTTGATGTACTCGAAGTTCACTTCCATGATGGCCTGCCAGGCTTCCTTGAGGTCGATGAACGCCTGATCCAGCACCATGCGCACGACGCGAAGTTCGGTCGGCGTGAACTCACGGCCTTCGATCTTGGCGTGACGGCCATCGCCACCGAAAAAGTTGTCCACCAGCTTGAACACCAGCTTGGCATCAAGGATGAACAGCGCAGTACCACGCAGCGGCTTGATCTTGGCCAGGTTGAGGCTGGTCGGCACGTACAGCGAATGCACGTACTCGCCGAACTTCATGACCTGAACGCCACCCACCGCCACGTCGGCCGAGCGGCGCAGCAGGTTGAACATGCTGATACGCGTGTAGCGGGCGAATCGCTCGTTGATCATTTCCAGCGTCGGCATGCGCCCGCGGACAATCCGGTCCTGACTGGTCAGGTCGTAGCTTTTGACGCTGCCAGGCTCGCTGACGGTGTCGGTCTGGACCATCCCGTCGTCGACGCCATGCAGCAGCGCGTCGATCTCATCCTGGGAGAGCAGGTCTTGCACGGCCATGTGAGAGTCCTACTGCAATACGAAGTTAGTGAAGAGCAGCTGTTCAATCACAGTCTTGCCGAGTTCTTTCTGTGCCACTTCCTGAATGCTCGCGGTCGCTTTCTGACGCAGCATTTCCTGGCCGATCGGCGAGGCCAGCGACTCAAAGGGTATAGCTGCAAACAGCATGACCAGGTTGTTGCGGATCAGCGGCATATGCGCCTTCAGCGCTTCCATGTCGGCGGCATTGCGCGCCAGCATGGTGATACTGACCTGCATATAGCGCTGGCGACCATTGGAGTTGAAGTTGACCACGAAGGCCGGGGTCATGGGTTCGAACACCGCCACTGGCTTGACGTTAGCTGCGGCAGCGGCAGCAGCCGGGTCTGGTGTGCTTTCGCTCTTGTGCATGAGGAACCAGGTCGCGCCCACCGACAAACCTACCGCCAGCAGCAACGCCACAACGGCGAGGATGATGAGCTTGAGTTTGCCTTTGGTTGCCGGGTCTTTAACTTCTTCGCTCTTCGCCATGCCAATAATCCGTCACTATTCAAGAGGTTCTTCAATACGTGACAGAGGCAGAGCAAGTGTTATGCCAGAGTTGTACGAGATGGAGATGTATTGGACACAACCGGTTACGCGGCTGGGCGCGGAGGGATGGTGATGCTTATATCAGTGCCGAATCAGCCCGACCCGGGAGCTGATGACTATCGTCCCCACGCTCCGCGTGGGAATGCCGTTCGTGACGCTCTGCGTCACACGGCAGTTCTGCGACTTCAAGTAGATTGGCGTTCGGCCCAGATTCTCGTTCCCACGCTCCGCGTGGTAATGCATTTCGTGACGCTCTGCGTCACACAGCGGTCCTGCGAGATCAGGTGGATTGGCGTTCGGCCCAGATTCTCGTTCCCACGCTCCGCGTGGTAATGCCTTTCGTGACGCTCTGCGTCACACAGCGGTTCTGCTATGTCAGTTATGTTTGTGTCCGGCTCAGGTTACCTTTTCGCCCCTCGGCGACCTACTTTGATGGGGCCAAAGTAGGCAAATCCCCTCGCTCCTGTTTCCGGCCCGACTTCGTCGGGTTCCTTCGCCCTGTCACTGATCCGGGGGTCGCCGCAACGGGCCATCCATGGCCCGGTGCGGCTAGCCTGGCGTCCTGCCAGGCTACCCCCGGATCAGCGCCAGGACTCAGCCGTCACCAAGGTCGCAATTTGCGTCGTCTGTACCATCGGGATCGAAAAGCATTTCTGCCTTAACAACTAGCAGACAAGGCATGACTTCGCGTCGCGGCTGCCATGTGAGGCAAGGAGCATCACGCGTAATAATCGATCTCGCTGCTGCCGATCACGCGCGCAGCCGGCTGGCTGACCGGAACAGCGGCATCGACGCCTGCAATTTCATCCGGAGTGTCGCCTGAGCTCACGCCATTGCCACGACCGTTGCGCTGGGCACGGCTGGCCTGCTCTTGAGCCTGTTGCTGGGCCTGCTGTTGCGACTGGTCGGAAACGTTGACGTCGACGTTGCCAAGCCCCTGCTGAACGAACGACTCACGCAACCTCGACATCTGGCTTTCCAGTGCGTCACGCACGCCCATATGGGCGCTCATGAACGTTACCTGGGTCTGCTGCTCAGGTGCCATGTTGATGCGAATGTCCAGACGTCCGAGTTCGGCGGGCTCCAGCTTGATATCGGCGGCTTTGAGGTTCTGGCTCGACAGGTACATGACGCGGTCGACAATGCCTTCGGTCCAGCCGCTTTGGTGCATGGCCAACGGCTGATTCATCAACGGCGCTGCGGCAGGCGCTGCCGCAACACGGGCCGGTTGCGCGGCCTGGCTCAGCGCAGCGAGGCGATCGGCAAAGTTGTCGACGCGCGTGTCGCCCGCGGCGCTTTTGACATCTTTCAGTCCTTCGCCGATCAAGCCGCTGAACGACTTGTCACTGCTTTCCGTGCTGCTCTCTTCCGAGGGAAGCTGCTCGCTCAGGGCCGACAGGTTATTGACGAGATTCTGGTTTGGATCGGCCTCTGCGTTGGTCGGCGTTGCTTTGTTGGCAGCATGGGTATTCTGCGCAGCCAGCTGCGTTTTGGCGTTGGCATTCTCCAGCGCCAATTGCACTGCATCCAGACCATCAAGCGGATCGGCGTCCGGATTGAATGCTTCTTCAGTCGCTGCGGGCGGAGCAGCCTGAGTGACCGTGAGCACGGTAGCTACGGGCGCAGCCGTGGCGTCAGGGCTTTGTGGTCTGGCGACCGGCAACGCAGGCGCTTGAGCAGCCATCGCCTGCAACGCCGGGTCAAGCACCGGATCGACAATCGCCAGCCCTTCAGTCAATGCAGAGTCGGCAGATGCCTGTGCATCATCCTGCTTTGAACCGGCACTGGCAGCATCATCCTCAGCGGCAGTCGATCGGGTTGGCAAATCATTGCCGCTATCGGCAACACTCGACGTGTCAGCGGCATTGGCCTGATCACTGGCAGGCTTGTCCTTGCCGGCGGCGACCTTGTCCTTGTCAGGCGCAGCCTTGTCGCGAGCCGGCTTGACCGGCGCATCATCACGCGACGGAACGGCATCCTTCGCCTGTTTGGCATACACATTGGAAAAGCTGGAGGCCCCGTCTTTGCTGCTGTCAGCAGACTTGACCGCATTATTGGCCGTACCGGACCTTGAGGTCGCAGTGCTTGTGGCCTGAAGAAGCGCATTGGTAGCGAGGGGCATTTCGGTCTCCGCATAAGCTGCTGGTTATCGCCTTACCAGAACACTGAGCAATATGCGGGCCAACCTTCCACACCCACTTCAAAGGTTGCCGAATAAAGGAAGATCGGGGATCTGGAAATCAGTGATCAGCTGACAAACAACTGCCGCTCTGCGTTAAACAAACCGCGAATAGTCATGTATTCGCTGTCGATTTTACCGATCAACTCTGTCAGACCTGTGAACAACTGCTGACGGGACTGCTCTTCCAACTGACGACACAACTCGGAAAGTTGCAAGGCACCCATATTGGCGCTGCTGCCCTTGAAACTGTGCGCGGTGAGGCTCAATTCCTGAAAGTCAGGATGGCTGACTTGAACAGCAAGACGCAGTTGCGCGATACGCTGCTCGGAATCCTTGAGGAACACATCCAGCAAGGTCGGATATTCGTCCTCCATGACTTCCTGCAAGGCATTCAGCACGCTGTAATCCAGATGAATCGACACTTGTTCACTCCTTGATCAAGACTCCAGGGGGGATTATGCCACTCCCTCCCAGGAAAATTCCACGCAGGCCGTCCTGCCATCCGCGGACCATCGAGCCTCACGACTCAATTCACACACCAGGCGGAGCCCGCGACCATACAGCTCATTGCCCGCAGGTATCTGCATCCGGACTTTTTCAATATCAAATCCCTGACCACTGTCCTCCACGCTGAGGGTCAGCCGACCACCCGCTGCGACCGGCTCGACCCGCACAGTCACGCGGATAAACCCGGTCTGAAGCATGCCAAGACGCTCGGCGCGCTGCTGATAATACAGGGCGAAACCTGCTGCATCATGCTTGAGCGCCGAATCCAGCCCTAGTACACCATGTTCCAGCGCATTGCTATAAAGCTCGCCGAGCACCATGTGCAATGCAGCACCCTGATTGCGCAGTCCATGAACTTCAAGCAGCAACTGCAAGACGTATGGCAACGGGTTGAAGCGCCTCAGGGTCGAAGCGCGAAACTCGAAGCTGGCCGACCAGTCCAGTGGGCTGGAGGCACCGCTGTCCGAATAGGTCAGGGCAGGCAGACTCTGCAATGGCTCATCGACGGCACTGATTTCCAGCAAACTGACATCGTCACGTGCCTTGCCGCCAAAATCGTTGAGCGCTTCGAGAATTTCCTCGATCAGCAAGTGCGGCTCGCGGTTGGCAGAAAGCACCTGGCGCAAACGCTGCGCACCGAACAGTTCGTCATTACTGTTGCTGGTGTCGAGCACCCCGTCGGACAACAGGAAGATGCGATCGCCCGGCGCCAACGGATAGACATCGGTGCGTGCATCGAAAGCATCAACACTCAGCACACCCAATGGCAAGTGACTGGAAGCCAGCGGCACATGCTCACCCTGCGCGCCGCGCAACAGGTAACCGTCCGGCAAGCCACCGCTCCAGACCTCGACCTGCCGTTGTGCAAGGTTGATACAAAGCAGCGTTGCACAACAGAACATGTCGACAGGGAGGATACGCTTGAGCTTGGCGTTCATTTCACGAAGGATTTCAACCAGGCCGTAGCCCTTGGCCGTCATGCCGTAGAATACCTCGGCGAGTGGCATCGCCCCGACGGCAGCCGGCAAGCCATGCCCGGTGAAATCCCCAAGCAGCACCTGCATGTGCCCGGCCGGCGTGTAGGCGGCCAGCATCAGGTCGCCGTTGAACAAGGCATAAGGAGACTGCAAGTAGCGGATATTGCCGGCCCCCAGGCAACCGGCATGGGCAATCTGATCGAACACCGCCTTGGCGACACGCTGCTCGTTGAGCAGGTAATCGTGGTGTTTGCTGATCTGGTCACGTTGTTGACGGACAGTTTCGTGCAATACCCGCAAGCGGTTCATGGCATTGAGCTTGGCGGCCAGCACCAGCGGGTTGTAAGGCTTGGACATGAAGTCGTCGCCACCGGCGTCCAGGCAGCGTGCAAGCGCCTCACCTTCAGTCAGCGAGGTGAGGAAGATGATCGGCACCAGCGACTCACCACTCATCGCCTTGATCCGTCGCGCAGCTTCAAAACCATCCATGACCGGCATCATGGCGTCCATCAGAATCAACTGCGGACTTTCAGCCTTGAAGATGGCCACAGCCTCGACACCATTGCCAGCACTGAGAACCCTGTGGCCCTGCCGCGCAACGATGGTTGAAAGCAGCAACCGGTCACTGGCACTGTCATCGGCGATCAGAATGCACAGTTTTTTCGGGGATGACTGCACTGGGTATGCTCAGTTCGAACAACTTCGAGAAATTGGAAATAGCCAGAATCTTCAGTACATCAGGCGTGCAATTGACAAGGTGCACCACCGCTTTATCGCCACCGGCATGGTCGCGTAACAGCAACAGCATCCCCAGCGCAGAACTGTCCAGGTAATGCGTGCCCCGCAGGTCGACTACATAGTTCAGCGTCTGCGGGTAATCCTCGTAGGCTGCGCGAAACGCCTGATGGGATTGAAAATCAAAGCGCCCTTCGATGTAAAGGGTCAGCGTCTGGCCATCGGCAGAGCGTTCGGAAGTGACTGTCATGGGGAACCTCGAGGTGTTTCATCACCGAGACATTGATAGCGTAGACCAGCCAGAGAAATCACCGCGGGTCTGATTGGGTCAAACGTCAGAATTGTTCGTGACGAGGCAGACGCTGCGACAACTCGTCGAGCAATTTCTGCTCCCGCTTATCCTCCAGCCTGCGTGCTTCATCCATATAACGCTGCACCAGCTTACGCAAGCCTTCGACCCGCGCGTAACAATCCTGCCAGGCGCTACGCGCCCTATCGAGATTGGCCTTGTGCCACTCAAGGCTTTTGTATTGCTGGGCAACGGCGACATCGAGCTGGCTGAGAAAGCGCTGATAACCCAGTAACCACTGCCCGGAAACCCCGGCACTGCCGCGTTGCAACCATTGCTGCTGATAATCCTGACGAAACTGGTCAAGCTCCTGCAGCTTGTTGTTGGCCAGATTGACCTGCCCCTGAAAATGCCCAAGCCGCTGAGCCGCCGTTCGCTCGGCGGCTTCCGCCATCTCGACCACTGGCGCAAGACGCGCCGCTCGACTCTGAGCCATAAGCTATCAGCCGCCAGGTGCCGGTGCGAATATAGACGCCAGCGCCTCGCCACTGCCTTGCATGCTTTCGTTGTCTCGCAGGCCCTGGCGCTGATAGCGCACCAACACCGGGTGCAACGCAATCGCCATGTCGGTCTCGCGATCGCCGCCCGCCACATAGGCACCCACGCTAATAAGGTCGCGAGTCTGCTGATAGCGCGACCACAACTGTTTGAAATGCTGCGCACGCGCCATGTGCTCGGGGCTGACCACCGCAGGCATGACCCGGCTGATGGAGGCTTCGATATCGATGGCCGGGTAATGGCCTTCTTCAGCCAGACGCCGGGACAGCACGATGTGACCGTCGAGCACACCACGCGCGGAGTCGGCAATCGGGTCCTGCTGGTCATCGCCTTCCGACAGCACCGTGTAAAAGGCCGTGATAGAACCACCACCCGCCTCGGCATTGCCTGCGCGCTCCACCAGCTTGGGCAACCGGGCGAACACAGAGGGCGGGTAGCCTTTGGTGGCTGGCGGCTCGCCAATGGCCAGGGCGATTTCCCGCTGAGCCTGAGCAAAACGGGTCAGCGAGTCCATCAGCAGCAGGACATTCTTGCCCTTGTCACGAAAGTATTCGGCGATCCGCGTGCAATACATGGCAGCGCGCAGCCGCATCAGCGGCGCATCATCGGCTGGCGATGCAACCACCACCGAGCGCTTCAGGCCCTCTTCGCCAAGAATGTGCTCGATGAACTCCTTGACCTCACGACCCCGCTCACCGATCAGGCCGACGACGATGATGTCCGCCTCGGTGAAGCGCGTCATCATGCCCAGCAGCACACTCTTGCCCACGCCGGTACCGGCAAACAACCCCAGACGCTGACCGCGGCCAACCGTCAATAAACCGTTGATGCAGCGAATGCCGACATCCAGCGGCTGGCTGATGGGGTCACGCTTGAGCGGGTTGATGGTCGGGCCATCCATTGGCACCCAGTCTTCAGCCTTGATCGGCGAGCGGCCGTCCAGCGGCCGGCCCGCGCCATCAAGCACACGGCCCAGCATGCTCATGCCCATTGGCAGGCGACCGGTATCGGCCAGTGGCACGACCCGCGCACCGGGCGCAATGCCCGCCACGCTGCCGACCGGCATAAGAAACACCTTGCCGCCAGAAAACCCCATCACTTCGGCTTCGACTTCGACCGGGTGATGACTGTCATCGTTGATGACCACACAACGGCTGCCCATCGCAGCACGCAGGCCCTCAGCCTCAAGTGTCAGGCCAACCATACGCAGCAGGCGGCCCTCTACAACGGGCTGGGCAGGCAGACTGATCGACTCGGCGTAGGAGCCGAGGCGCTTGCCGAAACTGGTGCGATCAAGGCGCATCGAGCGTGTCCGCGTCAGATTCGGCTGCACTGGAAGCCTTGCCGGGCGCAGCCTCCAGCTCGACGCTGAGGTCCGCCGCAGCCGGATGCGTCACCTGCTCATGCAACTGGTCATGCATTTTGGAAATAGCCAGGGCGATTCGCGTTTCGACACTGGCATCAATACGACTGTGCTCGGTTTCGATACGGCAACCACCCGGCAGCAAGTCTTCGTCTTCGACTATTTTCCACGACTCTTCATGACGCTCGCGCATGGCCTTGACCAGCAGGAAGTCCTGAGGATTGATGAAAATTCGCAGGTTCTGCGCACCCATCGGCAATAGCTTGAGGGCATCGCGCAACACGCTGGCGATCTGCCCGGAATCAGTGACCAGTTCGCGCTGAATGACCTGCCGCGCGATGTGCTCGACCAGATGAATGACGGCCTTTTCGATCTGTGTGTCCTGCTCGGCGATAGGTGCCAACAGGTGGCCCATCAGTTGTTCCAGGCTGGCGACCTTGGCCGCAAGAACGACTTCCGCTTCCTGGCGCACTTTTAGCTGGGTGCTGTGAAAGCCTTCCTTTTCGCCGGTGGCGAAGCCTTCGTTCCACGCCTCCTGGCGGATGCTTTCCAGCTCCTCCAGGGTCAACGGCTGAACTTCGTCCAGCGGTACTTCTTCCATCTCGGCCGGTTCATCGACCGGTTCCGGTTCGGGCTCAGGCTCGGGCTCCACATGTGGATCGAAGCTGGGCAACGACCAGATATCGAGTAACCCGGCGTCCTTGGCGCGAATGAGGTCGCTGGCCGATTCTTTATTGGAACTGGACATGAGTCGGCTGAATCCTTAGATCATTTCCTCGCCACCCTTGCCACCGAGTACGATCTCGCCGGCCTCGGCCATACGACGCGCAATGGTGAGGATTTCTTTCTGGGCGGTTTCCACATCGCTGACACGCACCGGACCTTTTGCTTCCAGGTCGTCGCGCAACAGTTCGGCGGCACGCTTGGACATGTTCTTGAAGATTTTTTCCTTGATCGCCTCGTCCGAGCCCTTCAGCGCCAGTACCAGCACGTCCGAGGATACTTCGCGCAACAGCGCCTGAATACCGCGGTCGTCCACGTCGGAGAGGTTGTTGAAGACAAACATGAGGTCTTCGATCTGTACCGAAAGGTCTTCGTCGACCTCGCGGATCGAATCCATGAGCGCGCCTTCGATGGAACTGTCGAGGAAGTTCATGATGTCGGCTGCACGCTTGATACCACCCAGGGTGGTACGCGACGTGTTGGCGTTACCGGAGAACTGCTTCTCGAGAATCTGGTTAAGCTCTTTGAGCGCTGCTGGCTGCACTGTGTTGAGCGAGGAAACGCGCAGGATGATATCCAGACGGACCTTGTGGTCGAAATGCCCAAGCACCTCGCCCGCCTGGTCAGCGTCAAGATACGCCACCACGATGGCCTGAATCTGCGGATGCTCGAAACGGATCACGTCGGCGACGGCACGCGGCTCCATCCACTTGAGGCTGTCCAGACCGCTGGTGTTGCCACCCAGCAGGATCCGGTCGATCAGGCCGTTGGCCTTGTCTTCGCCCAGTGCCTGGGTCAGCATCTTGCGGATATAGCCATCGGAGCCGACGCCAAGGCTGGTCTGGTCGCCGACGATGTCGACAAACTCGCTCATGACCTCTTCGACCTGCTCGCGATGCACATTGCGCATCTGAGCCATCGCTACGCCCACTTTCTGGACTTCCTTGGGCCCCATGTGCCGGAGCACCTGAGCAGCGTCGGTTTCGCCGAGGGAAAGCAGCAACACTGCAGCTTTCTCGACTTTGGAGAGTTTGGCTACCATGGCTCGATCATTCATCAGTGTTAATCCACTCTTTCACGACCTGGGCCACACGACCCGGATCTTCGGCCACCAAGCTCTTGATTGCGTTCAGCTGTGCGTCATAACCCTCGGTCGGGCTAGGCAGCAGAATACTTTGCGGGCCACCCAGGCTGACGCGGTCGTTGGACAACTCACCATCCAGGCCGCCCATGCCACCAAGCTCGGCGTCGCCACCGAAACCGGCCAGCTCCTTGCTCTTGCCGGTGGTGATGTTGGTCAACACCGGACGCAACACGCCGAACACCAGGATCAGGATGAAGATCACACCCACCGCCTGTTTGACGATGTCCCAGAACCAAGGCTGCGAGTAGAACGACGCCTCTGGCAACACTTCAGCGCGCTCGCTGGAGAATGGCACGTTGATCACGCTGACGCTGTCACCGCGGCTGGCGTCGAAACCGACGGCATCCTGCACCAGACGGGTAAAGCGAGCCAGGTCCGCCGCGCTCCACGGAGCACGAGTGACTTCGCCGTTGGCAGCGTTGGTCTTGACCATGTCGTCGACTACCACCGCAACTGACAGACGAGTCAGACGGCCCTGCTGCTGCTTGGTGTGACTGATCGAACGGTCCAGCTCGAAATTCTTGGTCGACTGCACGCGTTTGTCGGCAGGGTAAGGAGCCAACGCTGGCTGACCGGTCGCCGGGTCCATGATCTGTTGACCATTGGCATCCAGCAGCGGTTGGCCTGGAGCGATAGGGCCGGCAGCACCGGCCGCACCGGCAGTTGCATTCTGCGGCGCCGTCGCAGGACCTGGCGGCTGGTTGCTCAACGCGCCCGGAACGCCGCCCGTGCTTGAACTGCTGGAGCGCTGTTCGTTGACCGACTGCTCGCTGCGCAAGGCAGGCTGGTCAGGGTTGAAGCTTTCGGCGGTCGATTCGACGGCGCTGAAATCGACTACTGCCGAGACTTCAGCCTTGTAGCGATCGTTGCCCAGAATCGGCTGCAGAATGTTCTGCACACGCTGGGTCAGCATGCCTTCCATGCGACGGCTGTAGTCGAACTGCTTGCCAGCCATGGTCAGTTCAGAGTTTTCCGCCTGATCGGACAGCAAAGCGCCCTTCTGGTCGACAACCGTGATCTGCGACTTGCTCAGCTCGGGAACACTGGTGGCCACCAGGTTGATAATGGCCATAACCTGACTGGGCTCCAGCGAGCGGCCAGCATACAGCTCGACCAGTACCGAAGCGCTTGGCTTGCGGTCGTCACGGACAAACACCGAACTCTTCGGAATCGCCAGGTGCACACGGGCACCCTTGACGTTGTTCAGGGCAGAGATGGTACGTGCCAGTTCGCCTTCCAGACCACGACGATAACGCGTGGCTTCCATGAACTGACTGGTCCCCAGGCCCTGATCCTTGTCGAGGATTTCGAAACCGATGTTGGCGTCGTTCTGCACCACGCCTGCCTGCGCCAGCTGGATACGCGCACGCTGCACATCATCGGACTTGACCAGCAACGCGCCGGAATTGGGTTCGACGGTGTAGTTGATATTCGCCGCAGTCAGGGTGTCCATGATCTGCTTGCTGTCCATGCCCGCCAGGCTGCCATAAAGCGGACGATAGTCAGGCTGCTGGGACCAGAGCACCACGGCAAAGCCGATGGCCACGCTCGCGGCAAGACCGACCATAAGGCCGATCTGACGCAGCATGGTCATTTCGGAAAGGTTTTCCAGAAAAGACAAACCGAACAACGGTTTCTTATCGGAAGCGCCCGCTCTTGCTGGAACGGGATCGGCAGTTGCTTCGGCCATGACTCAGTACGTCCCTTAAACCGGCATCTGCATGATGTCTTGATAAGCTTGAACCAGCTTGTTACGCACCTGGGTCAACGCCTGAAAAGACACGCTGGCTTTCTGCGACGAAATCATGACGTCGGTCAGATCCACGCCGCTCTTGCCGATTTCAAATGCATTGGCCAACTGGCTGGAGGCCTGCTGGGTCTGCGCGACCTTGTTGACGGCCTGGCCAAGCATGTCGGCAAAGCTGCTGGCGCCGGCTTCCTGCGCGCCGGACACGGGCTTGGGTGCAGACATCGCATCCATCTGCATGGCCCGCATATCCAACATCAAGCGATTAAATTCAACACCTTGGCTCATGGACGTTTCTCTCGTAAGGCCCGCAAATTTTTGACACTGATTCAGCGGGTACAGAAGACATAGCAACAACGGTGCCAGCTAGATGGCGGCTATTTGCCACACCAAATGGGAATACCATGTTGCCCGACATGAAATCACTCCAGACCTCCCGTATTCATGGGGGTATCCGGATATTTCCGGCTTGCGCCGTTTATACGAATATTCAGTGACCAGCGATCACAACCACCGATCAGCGCCACCGGTTCAGGTAGCGAACAGATAGGCTTCCACATCCATCCCGGCATCGCGCATCTGCGCCAGCTTGTAACGCAAGGTACGCGGGCTGATACCCAGGCGCTCGGCGGCCTCCTTGCGACGACCGCGCTCCGCACGCAGCGTGTCAATAATCATCTGAAACTCGCGACGCCTGAGGTCATCACCCAGGGCACCGACAGACTCCGCATTGCCACCAGCACCTGCATTATCAGGCGAGGATGTGACAGGCAAAGACGGCACAGCCTCCACCACGGCAGCGGCTGGAAGACTTGTCACCGGCCCGGAGAGACAGAAATCCTGCGCCTGTATCACCCCGCCCTGCTGCAGAATCAAGGCTCGCTGCACGGCGTTATCCAGCTCACGCACATTGCCAGGCCAGGGGTAGCTGACCAGACACTGCTGCGCCTGGGCAGAAAGACGAACCGGCGCGTGCTTCATTTTATTGACGTGCTTGGCCAGAAGCCGCTCGGCCAGTGGCAGAATATCGGCAGTCCTTTGACGCAGCGCCTGCCAGGCCAGTGGAAATACCGACAGGCGATAAAACAGATCTTCGCGAAAGCGCCCCGCCGCCACTTCCCCTGCCAGATCGCGGTTGGTAGTAGCCACAACGCGAATATCCAGAATGATCGGCTTGCGCGCACCCACGCGCTCGACTTCCCGCTCCTGCAACACACGCAACAGTTTGGCCTGCAGCCCCAGTGGCATTTCGGAAATCTCGTCAAGCAGGATTGTCCCGCCGTCAGCCTGTTCGAACTTGCCGGCCTGCGCGGCAATGGCGCCGGTAAACGAGCCCTTTTCATGACCGAACAGCGTCGCTTCCAGCATATTGTCCGGAATCGCAGCGCAGTTGATCGCAATAAAAGGCTTATCGGCACGCGGAGAATTTTGATGAATGAAACGCGCCAGCACTTCCTTGCCTGTGCCGGACTCACCGGAGATGAGCACAGTGGAGTCGCTCTTCGCCACACGGCTGGCCAGGTTCAATAACTGGATACTGGCGGGTTCAACAGCAATCGGCCCGTCGCGCTCGGCAGGCTCCAGACGACCCAGTGCATGTCGTGCAACCAATGCAATCAGGGCCTTGGGCTCGAAAGGCTTGACCAGATAATCGGCCGCGCCCTGACGCATGGCATCGACCGCGCGATCAACGGCACCGTGAGCGGTCATCAGCAATACCGGCAGTTGCGGATGCCGACTGCGCAACAGGCTCAGCAACTGATGACCGTCCATGCCCGGCATGTTGACGTCGCTGATCACCAGACTGAACGGTTGCGCCTCGGCTGCGACCAACGCCTCTTCAGCAGAGCAGACCGCCTGGTATCCATAGCCAGCCAATTCCAGGGTTTCCCCAAGTGCCTCGCGCAGCGAACGGTCGTCCTCGACCAACAGCACGTTGATCGACATCAGTTGTTACCCATCGAGCCGGAAGCCGGAATCAATGGCAGGCTGACAATTGCACAGGTGCCACGACCGACCCGCGACAGATAATGCACGCCGCCCTGATGCGCACGCGACACCGCCGTCACCACAGCCAGACCAAGCCCGGTGCCGGTGGTCTTGGTGGTGAAAAACGGCTCGCCGATACGCGCCAGCGCAGTCTTGTCCATACCACTGCCATTATCGCTGAAGCATATGCGCAACACATTGCCGCGGCTGTACACATGAACTTTCAGCAGTGTCCGGCCAGCACTGGCCTGGACGGCGTTTTCAATCAGGTTGAGCAACGAACCAACCAACGTGTCGCGATTGCACAGCAACTCGCCTTCAATACTGTCGCACTGCCAACGCACCGGTACGCCCTGCACATGGGTGACCGCAGCGTTTTGCAAAGCCTGAAACAAGGCAACGGGCGTCAGGCGATCCGTCAGCGGCAACTCGCCACGGGCAAACACCAGCATGTCGCGAACCTGATGCTCGAGCTCATGCAGACGATCCTTGAGCCGTGCGGCAAAGCGCTGCTGGGTTTCCACCGGCAATTCCTGCTCGGTCAGATGACTGGCGTAGATCATCGCGGCCGACAACGGTGTACGAATCTGATGCGCCAGAGAAGCGACCATCCGACCCAGCGATGACAAGCGCTCGTGACGCGCCAGTTGCTCCTGGAGATGGCGGGTTTCGGTCAAGTCATTAAGCAGCACCAACTGCCCGGGTTCAGCGTCCAGCGAGCGGGTTGCAATGGAAAGCCTGCGGCCGTCCTTGAGCGAGACTTCGTGGCCATCGTCTTCACGCGGGGCAAAACACCGACTGATGACGTGACGCCAGAGCATGCCCAGCAAGGGCTGGCCCAGCAGATCGATTGCCGCAGGATTGGCTTCGCGCACCACGCCCATGCCATCAATAACGATTACGCCACCGGGAAGCAGATCAAGCAGGCTTTGCAGGCGGTTGGCCAGCCGCTCTTTTTCCGCCAGCTCTTGCAGGCGCTGGGCACCGGCATGGGCCAGTTCGCCCTTGAGTTCAGTGACACGCGCTTCGAGCAGACCATAGGAGTCAGTCAATTGCGCCGACATTTGATTGAACAGCGAGAACGCCTGCTCAAGCCCCTGACGACTTTCCAGCTCCGGGGAGTATTGAGCCTGAGCAGATAGGGCGGAAGTCAGTTGGGCGGCCTGGGACATAGTTCATCTCTCTCGTGGCGAACCGTCAGTAAACGGTGTGTTGAGAGGGACTTTGCAATCCTCGTGCCGAAAAAAAACCCCTGAAAATTCAGGGGCTTGATTTTTGGCGCTACAGACAGGCGTCAATCATCTGCCTGTTCATCACCTTCGCGACGGCTCATACCGTACTTGCGCATCTTCTCGACCAGCGTGGTGCGACGAATCCGTAAACGCTCTGCAGCACGGGCAACAATACCGTTCGCGTCGTCGAGCGCCTGCTGAATCAGACCCTGCTCCAGACCACCCAGATAGTCTTTCAGGTCCAGACCTTCAGGCGGCAGCATTGCGCCCGACGCGAAATTCGGCGTATTGCTGTTGATGGCGACGCGCTCTTCGATATCGCTGCGCATGCTGTCGACCATCTGCTCGTCTTCGTCATCGACATAGCGGAATTTCTTCGGCAGCTCGGCCACGCCGATCACGCCGTACGGGTGCATGATCGCCATGCGCTCGACCAGGTTGGCCAGCTCGCGAACGTTGCCCGGCCAGGCATGACGACACAGCGACATGATGGCGGCGGAATTGAAACGAATCGAGCCGCGCTTTTCATGCTCCATGCGCGAAATCAATTCGTTCATCAACAGCGGAATGTCTTCAACACGCTCGCGCAACGGTGCCATCTCGATGGGGAACACATTGAGACGGTAATAAAGGTCTTCGCGGAAGCTGCCAAGCTCGATCATGTTTTCGAGATTCTTGTGCGTCGCGGCAATAATGCGCACGTCGATGCTCTGCGTCTTGTTGCTGCCCACGCGCTCGAAAGTGCGCTCCTGCAACACGCGCAGCAACTTGACCTGCATGGGCAGCGGCATGTCACCAATTTCATCAAGGAACAGCGTACCGCCGTTGGCAAGCTCGAAACGGCCGGCACGACTGGTGATTGCCCCGGTAAACGCGCCCTTCTCATGCCCGAACAACTCGCTTTCGAGCAGCTCGGCCGGAATGGCACCGCAGTTGACCGGCACAAACGGTGCATCGCGGCGCTTGGAGTGATAGTGCAGGTTGCGCGCTACCACTTCCTTGCCAGTCCCCGACTCACCGAGAATCAAAACGCTGGCGTCAGTGTCAGCGACCTGCTGCATCATCTGCCGCACATGCTGAATCGCGCGACTGGTTCCCACCAGACTGCGGAACAGGTTCGGCTCACGATGACGTCCACGCTCGCGGGCCTGGTCGTACATCTCGCGATAGACCTGGGCACGGTGCAGGGAGTCGAGCAGCTTGCTGTAGCTGGGCGGCATCTCAAGCGCGGAAAGAACCCGCCTGCGCAGGTCCTCCGGCAACTCGACAGAAGAATTTTCACTCATAAGCAGCACAGGAAGGAACTCATCCCATGCTGCGATGGTCTTAAGAAGCCCTTGAAGGCTGCCCGGCGCGTTTACGCTGCCGACCAGCACACAAAGGACTTCTCGCGGAGATGCCAGAGAGCCGACCACCTGCTGCCAGTCCTGGCTTGAACAGGAGAGGTTTTCTTCGCCAAGAAAATTCAGGATAACCGCCAGATCCCGGCGGCGCTGGCTATCGTCATCGATTAGCAGAATCTTGATTTCACGCCACATGCAATAGCAACTTCCCTAGTCAACTCAATGCCCATGATTGGGGGGCAGCTTGGCATCTCAGCTGTATAAACCTTGAGACGCCAGAAAATAGTAAACATCACTAGTTAAGTCAAAAAAACGAACACAGTCAAATTTATGGCGAAATTCTTGTCGAACAATAAAAATGACAATTAAACATTAACCGAACAGATGGTATACCTTCGTCGCGTTCTTCGCATTCTGGATTTGAGTCATTTCATCGACGACTGCTTGACGCTCCCCGGTTGCAACATCAATCAGTTGCCTGTAGACCCCCAACAACTCCTCAAGATTGCTGCGCAGAGCCGGTTCGTCAGCAGGCGCTTCGCTGACCACCGCATCGACACATTCGCGACACGCCAGGTCAAGTTTGACGATAGCCTCCCAGTCGCGTTCGGCAAGCGCCCCCACCAGGGCTTCCCGGGTTTCTTCGATACGCTTGAGCGCAGCACTCATCTTATTGTTCTCCTCAGGGCAGCAACTTATTGTTGTGCTTGTGCGGTACCGATAGCATCCCAGCCTTCCTTGACGGTGATCAGCAGCCCGGCAACCTCGTCGAGCATCTTCTGATCGTTGCGTGCGTTGGCTTCGGCCAGACGCGTCATCATGTAGTGATAAAGGCTGTCCTGCCTGACCAGCGCTTCGCTGGGGGCGTTGTCCAGGTCAAGCCCTTCACGCAGACCACCTACGATGCCGATCGCCTTGCTGATGAACACGCCTTTGCTGGCGACGTCCTTGCGTGCCATGGCACCCTTGGCTTGAGCGATACGATCGAGGCCACCCTCCATCAACATTTGAACCAGACGGTGAGGACTGGCTTCCGAGGTCTGAGCCTGGGAGCCGATCTTCTGATACTGCCGCAACGCTAACATCGGATTCATAAGGGGGACCTCGTCGCAAATCCATAATACTGATACTCAAGCTATCGACGCATGGCGCAGAAACTTTAGCCCAAAAGCAGAAACCCGACACGGAGTCGGGTTCTTGATACTTCTGTAAAACGAATTTACGAAGCGTTTTTCTGCGCGTTCATCGCTTCGAAGATCGACGTGATGCTGGTAGCGGTCGCCTTGAGCTGCCCTACAACCAGGTCCATCGCGTTGTATTTCTTGGTCAAACTCGCCGTCAAGCTTGTAATACGACGATCCAGTGCGTCCTGATCACTGGCAATACGAGTCTGTATTTTATTAAGACTGCTCGTCTTGCTGGCCAGAACACCGTCAGACTTTGTGTAGGGCAGAAGCGCCTTGGTCATACGCGAAACCAGGCCGCCATCAACCGTACCGTCGGCATTTGTTGCCCCCGTACCAGTGAACATCGTCTGAATCTGACTGCCCAGTTTTTTATCGTTCAGCGCTGCTGTGAATGTAGCAGTGTCCAGTGACAGCGTACCGTTGGACTGCTGGGTTTTGATGCCCAACTGCGAAAGAGCACTGAGGCCGGCACTTGAAGAGGCACTCGCCAGCTGATCACGGATAGTCGCCAACAGCGCGCGCGGCGTAGCGTCACCAGTAAGGGCGGCCGCCGTGTAAACACCTTTGTCGCTGATCGAACCCTTGGTCAGGGAAGTCACCAGGGTGGCCAGCGTGTTGTAAGAGTCCACGAAGGACTGCAGCGACGCTTTCAACCCATCGGTGTTGGTGGCCACCGTAACGGTAGTGGTTGCTCCAGCAGCAGTTGGCGCGACCAGGTCGAAGGTCAGGCCGGAAATCGCGGTACTGACTGTATTCGTCTTGCTGGTCAGGCTCAGGCCGTCAACAGTGAAAGCAGCATCCTTGGCGGTCGCAGTAATAGCGCCAGCACCGGGAATCGCCTTGCCGTTGGCATCGGTCCCCGTGCTGGTATCGCTCATCAGCTTGGTGCCATCGATATTCAGCGCTTCCTGACCGGAAGCACCCACTACCGAAATGTCACTGCCCTTGCCGGTGGTCGTCGAGCTGAATACCAGCCTGGCACCATTGTCGTCGTTGATGATGTTGGCAGTAATGCCTTTACCCTGCAGCGACGAGTTGATCTTGTCGCGCACTTCCTGCAACGTCGAGGTCTTGTCGATCACGACACTGTAGTCAGTGCCATTCTGAGTGATTTTCAGGGTACCACTCGGAATAGCACTCGCCTGCGTGGAATTCAGCGCGGCTGTGGCCACCTTTGAAGGCGTTGCCAGCTGGGTGATACCGATCGCGTAAGTACCGTTGACGGCCGTGTTGCCGGCCGTTGCCTTGACCACCGCCTCGTTGGCAGATGTCGCAGCAAAGCCCTGAAACGCAGGCGTCGTTGAGCTACCCAGGGTATCCAGGGTTTTCTGGAACGCGGCCAGTGCCGACGTCAGCTGACTCACACCCGACAACGATGCGGTTGTAGCGGCGGTCTGCTTGTCGATCTGGTTTTGCTTGGGCGCTTTCTCGGCACCCACAAGACCTTCAACGATGGCCGTGATTGCCAGACCCGAACCCAGGCCTGTTGTAGATGTAATTGGACTAGCC
The DNA here is from genome assembly GCF_032587815.1 of Pseudomonas syringae group sp. 26L6. Taxonomy (NCBI): domain Bacteria; kingdom Pseudomonadati; phylum Pseudomonadota; class Gammaproteobacteria; order Pseudomonadales; family Pseudomonadaceae; genus Pseudomonas; species Pseudomonas syringae group sp. 26L6. The sequence goes on along the minus strand of NZ_JAWHPJ010000056.1, from coordinate 59,960 downwards.
ATTTGCTTCTCCCTTCAAGAATGTCGCCGGTTTCACCGCCTTTTCACAGGTCTCGCAAAACGGCAACAAATACCGTACTGACAATCAGGCCTTGGCGCGGAACAACAAGCTGTTCGCATCACTCAGGCTATCGGCCAGTTTCAGGATTTCTGCATTGGGAATTTGTCTTACCACTTCACCCGAGTCACTGGCAATGACCTTGACGATCACTTTGCCAGAAGCTTCATCAATCGAAAACTCGAGATTGCGTTTGACCGAGTGAAAAAATTTCTGGATGTCTTCTGCCGCGGCTTTGACTTTCGCCTCGTCGTGGGAGTCATCCTTGTGCAGATCTGAGCCTTTACTTTCCGCCGTGGCGGCAACACGCTCGACTGACGGCGTATCGGCAGGCTTGTCAACAGACTTGTCTGGCACTGGCACCTGACTCGCCGGTTGAGCGGCCGGATAAGACACGTTCAGCTTTACACTCATATCCATGACCATCACCTCCGAAAGTAAAAAAGCGAGAGAGCGCTATTACGCACTCCCCCGCTAAAACTCATGCCGATATTACTGAAGCAGTTTCAGTACAGCGGATGGCAGCTGGTTAGCCTGAGCCAGAACAGAGGTGGAAGCCTGTTGCAGGGTCTGTTGCTTGGTCAGCTGTGCAGTTTCAGCAGCGAAGTCGGTATCTTGTACGCGACCCAGTGCAGCACTGGCGTTTTCGTTGATGTTCTGCAGGTTGGAGATGGTGCTGGTCAGACGGTTTTGTGCAGCACCGAGGTCAGCACGGGTGGAGTTGATGGTCTGCAGAGCCGAGTCGATGGCGGCGATAGCGGCAGAGAAGTTGGTCTCTGCAGTGGTGCTATCGGAACCAGCGATGGTCACAGCCGAACCGACACCCAGGGTGTTGGCGTCGAAGCTTGCGCTCAGAGTCAGAGTGATCTGGTTCGAAGCGCCCGAGTTGGAGCCGACCTGGAAAGTCATGGTGCTGGCGGAACCGTCGAGCAGGTTCTTGCCGTTCAGGTTGGTACTTTGAGCGATACGGGTCAGCTCGGAACTCATCGCGGTGAATTCTTTGTTCAGCGCGTCACGGTCAGTCGAGCTGTTGCTGTCGTTTCGCGACTGAACAGCCAGTTCACGCATACGCTGCAGAATGTTGGTCGACTCTTGCAGTGCGCCTTCAGCGGTCTGCGCCAGGGACATACCGTCGTTGGCGTTTTTGATCGCCATTGTCTGACCACGGATCTGCGAAGTGATCTTGGTAGCGATTTGCAGGCCGGCAGCGTCATCTTTGGCGCTGTTGATTTTCAGACCGGAAGACAGACGAGTCATCGAGGTCGAAAGTGCGTCGGAAGCGCGACCCAGGTTCTTCTGGACGTTCAACGATGCTACGTTGGTGTTTACTGTTAAAGCCATGATGAATTCCTCGTTGGTTTGGTACTACGTGGCTTCCGGCCCCTGCAAGCGCCGGGTGTGCCTAGAGAACCTTCGTAATAGTTATCGTCGCGATGGCAGGTTGCTTGAGTGTTTTTTTTGAATATTTTGCCATCATGCCTGCACCCCTTATAAAACAAGGGTTTGAGACGAAACCAAACCAACATGACGCGAGAAAACCCGTTGTCTGAACTTCACGTTCCAGAAAGAGCAGGCCACTGTAGAAGTTCAAAAATGTGACCAGAATCGATTATTCAAAAAAAAGCGCCCGGTGAACTAGTCACGGGCGCTGTTTTTAGCCTGCGGCGATTCAGGCTTTATAGATAATCGCAGAACCCCAGGAAAGCCCCACGCCAAAACCGCTCAGTGCTACTCGATGCCACGAAGAGTTGAGTACGTGCTTTTCAATCAGCAATGGAATGCTCGACGACACGGTGTTACCCGTTTCAACCATGTCCTTGAGAAATTTCTCGGGTTTGTCTTCAAAGCGGCGTGCCACGGCATCGACAATAGCAGCGCTGCCCTGATGAATGCAGAATGCATCGATATCGTCAGGCGTCAGGTCTGAGTCTCCCAACAGTTCGTGCAGGTGCGCCGGTACTTTCAGTAGCGCAAAATTGAACACCTGACGACCGTTCATGAAAAACACGCCGTTGCTGACCTTCAAGTGCGGCGCACCCGAACCATCGGTGCCGAATTTTGCCTTGCCCAGTTGCCAGGCAGCGTCCTCGCCCATCCAGGTTGCTGTGGCTGCATCGCCAAACAACATGGTGGTGTTGCGGTCCTGCGGGTCGACGATTTTCGAATACGGGTCAGCGGTTATAAGCAGGCCGTTTTTCAGTCCTGCTGCCTCCATGAACCCTTTGATCGCGTAGATGCCATAGACATAGCCGGAACAGCCCAGTGAAATGTCGAACGCAGCGACATTGGTCGACAGACCCAGCTTGTCCTGAACGATGGCTGCGGTATGCGGCAGCCCCTCTTCGTCACCGTTCTGGGTGACGACGATCAAAACGTCAATACTTTCGCGCTTGAGCTGCGGGTTGTTGGCAAACAGGGTATTGGCCGCTTCAACGCACAGGTCCGAGGTTTCCTGGCCAGCGTCTTTACGCGGCAGGAACGTGGAACCGATTTTCCCGAGGATGAAATCTTCATCCTTGCCGAAACTGGCACCTTGAGCGTAGTTATCCACGCCAGCAGTGGGCACGTAACTCGCTATGCTTTTAATGCCAATCATCATGGCTTCCCGATGAGTAAACAGGTCATTTTTCGTCCCGATCAGAATCAGGGCGCTACCGAATAAGGGTGATTGCAGACATTTTCAGGGCGCAAGGCGTGTGAAAGCAAGCCAGGCGCGTGTCGCTCCCTATAACACAATACAGTGAAGATGCACGTTATGACCCGCAGGTCACGCCGGTTTGCACGCTTTGCGATTATTGGCGGAGGGAAAAAACAAAATGCTGCCGCAGCAGGAGGGCGACGATCCGGCCGTAAAACAGCCGGATCGCGTGATGCATGCAGCTTAAACCGCCAGTGTGAACCCCTTGCCGTCGAGATCGAGATTGGCGTTATAGGCTTCGTCCTGGGCAAACTGCGCCGCCCACTTTCCGGCCAGCGCGCCAAGCGCTGGTTGGGGAGCATTTACCACGCCTGAATGCACCACCTGAACATGCGGGGTCCAGACCGTCAGATAGCCCGCCTGCGCCGCCTTCAGGCACAGGTCGACATCGCCCAGAGACTCGGCAAAAGCCTCTTCGTCCAGCCCGCCCAGTGAGTCGTACAACGCTTTGGCAATCATCAGGCAGGCCGATGACACCGCGGAGTAGTTCTGCTCGACCACCAGCCGCTGCATATAACCGCGCGACGTCTTTGGCTCGCCAACGAAACCGGAACCGACACCGCCATTAAGTCCCAGAACAAGACCTGCCTGAGTAATGGTTCCTTCACGATCAACCAGACGGACCCCGACCACGCCCACTTCCGGACGTTGTGCCTGGTTGAGCAGCGACTCGATCCAGCCGACATTGACGATCTGGCTTTCGGCATCCAGCAGAATCAGGTACTCGCCCCTGGCTTCCTGGCTGACCAGATTGCGCAAGGCGGCCGTGCTGACACGCTGCTCGGCGCGGAATACGCGTACCCGGCTGGACAGCTGCTGCTGCTGATCAAGCCACGTCGATAATTCGGCAGAGGTGCTGGCGTTATCACCGATCAACACTTCATAGCGCTGATAGCGGGTGCGTTGCAGGATACTGTGCAGGCAACGTTGCAGTTCCGGCAGATTGTCCTGGCTGTGCAGCAGAATCGAGACCACCGGCCGATGGGCATGGCGATAATCGATCTTGTAGGTGCCGGGCAACGCCGAGCTGACCTCAGCCTGATAACCCCGCTGCCCCAGATGACGCGTCAGCGCCTTTTGCTCGTCCTGATTCTCTTCAAGCTCGGGGGCATCGCAGATCAGTACCGGCTCGCTCAAATGCGCCAGACCGCTCATGCCGCCTTGCTCGATCAGGCGCAGCAGCAGGTCGAATTCCAGCGCCTTGGGAAACTCTCGCGAATAGCCGCCCGCCTCGACCAGCAGTTCGCGGCGAATCAGCCAGTGCCGAGCGGCCAGCGTCGGCACACTTTGCAGCAGATCGAGGTTGAAGCCCGGACGGAACAACGGCGCCAGGGTGCCGTTGGCTTGACGGTGAATTTCATCCACAGCAACGGCTCGGCACTGCCCGGCGTCAGTCAGCTCGGCGCTGGCCAGCAGCAGACCGCTGCGGGTGAACTCTTCACCCGCCTGCGCCAGCATCAGCCAGTCGCTGGAAGCCTGTTTGACGACCTGATTGATCTTGTCGACATAGTTGCTTTCGGTGACTTTGACGAAGTGCAGTGTGTCGTTCAGGCTGGTGGTTGCCGGCAGATCACCGGTGGTGAATACCACGACCTTGAACGCTCGATAGTGGCTGTTGATAAGGCTGTCGAAGGTTGCCTGCAGCTTGAACACATCGGCGTCCAGATCAAGCAGCAAAATACCGATTTGCGAACCTGCTGGCCGACGCGTCAGCTGCGTGGTGAGCTTTTTCAGTTGTGCCGGTGCCGGATCACGCGCATCGAGCCAGTCGAGCAGCTTGCCGGAAGGCATGCCACGCAACAGCTGGCTGTTATCGAAAGCGGAATCAGACTGCAGGCGCTGGCCCCAGGCAACGATGCGCTCGGCGCGCTCGATGTCGTCCTCGTCCTCGGACTTGCCCAGCTCATCGGCCAGACGTTGCACGACGCTGTGACTGAAGGAGTAGTGTGCATAGGCTTGCCACAGACGGCTCAAAAGCGACTCGGCGTCCGGGTTGCTCTGTACACGCAACAGCTCGGCCTGCTTGACCAGCACGGACTCCAGCCCTTCCATCTGCACCTGCCCTGCCGGCAAGAGATGGATCAGAAACTCGATTTGCGCCAGTTCGTCGAACAACGGCTGGTTGTAGAACGGCAGTTCAACGAACTGGCGAGGCTCGAACTGCGCATCTGCCTGCGTCAGGGCAACGTTCCACGCTGAACTGATGATTTTTTCGCCGCCCTGATACGGCTGGGTTTCGAGGCATTCAGCCATGGCTGCCAGGCCGGCCAGTACAGCGTGCTCGCCCTGCTCACCTTGCAGATCGCGGCTATTGCCGAGCGACGAAACAACCAGGCGCGCAAGGGTTTCGCGCTCGGCTTTGGCCTTGGGGTCGATATGCTTGACTGCGCCTGCTATGGCAGCGCCATAGCGATGCTCTGCCTCCTTGCCGGCGTTGACGTGCAACGCATAGGGAATGGGCAGGATGCGCAATGAAGCAGCCGCAACCAGAAAGGCCATATGGCCGATTTCCTGCCAGTGCCGCTCGGTGCCCTCAGGCACTGACGTGAACCACTGACGCGCCAGCCTGGTCCGGGTCACGGCGTTGAGCAGTGACACGCTCTGACCCATGAAGCTCAGAAGCCGCTCGCCGGCCTGATCAGACGCGTAGTCCTCATGAACCTTGCGGTCGCGGCGGAAATAATCCACGTGATCGACGTAAGCCTGGTAACCCAGGCTATAGCCCTGGCAAGCACCGTAACGCTCGTTGCTTTCAAGGAAACTCACGGCCTCGGTCAGTGCGTCAGGCAGCAGGAAACTGTCGACCTGCGCGTACACCACAAAGGGCGTGGACACCTGCTTGAGGCCTTCTGCAATTCTGGCGCTGAGCCCGGTTTCACTGAGGGCGGCGTTGTGGACGTACTGCAGCCCGGCACGCTCCGCAACCTGCGCGTCGAGCGCAGGCGAGGCATCGACCACAATCACATTGCACGGATAACTGCTGTAGTACTTCAGCGCACGACGCAGGAAATCCGGCTGATTCTCGGCGAGCAACAGCAGGGTCAAACGCTGGCTCAACGGGGTGGTTTCATTTCCAGAATGGCTTTGCATGAGCTTTCCTTGATAGCGTGCCGATCGCGTCTCTAATCCTGGTGACCAGAAGAAACTCTGATAACCAAAAGACCCGGTCAACGCAAGAGCAAACAACACAGCTCCAGCCATCAGTGACTGGAGCGCATTAAACAGGTCGGGTCAGTCGGGCAACCAGCCGTTAGCCCAATATTGCAGGTTTTCTCCACGCAACATGAAATCGCGCAAGACGGTTTCGCGCAATTCGTCGCCCATACGATAGCTCGCATTGGGGTCTGACAGGTGCATGCGAATCGCCTGCAACCATTCTTCGGAGCTGTTGGTGTAGACCCGCGTAGCCGGCAAATGGCCCCGGTACGCCTCGGTGTCCGAACAGATGACCGGGTAGCCGCACGCACCGTACTCCAGCAGCCGCAGATTGCTCTTGCAGTCATTGAAGATATGAAATTCCAGCGGTGCCAGGGCCAGATCAAGGTTCAGGCTGGCCAGTTTGGCCGGGTAGGTTTGCAGGCTTACAGCTGTGTGATACTCATGAATGTAAGGCTTGAGCAAGTCCGGGCACATGCCGAAGAACACCCACTCGACCTCATCGGCCAGTTCACGCACGACATCGACAATCAATTCCAGGTCGCCCCGATGACTGGTCCCGCCGCCCCAGCCGATGCGCGGCTTGCCGGAAGTGCGACGCTGGCTTTTGAGGCTGCTCCACAAGTGCGTCGCCAACATGTTCGGTACGACACGAATATCGCTGTGCATGCTCGACAGCACCTGAGCCAGTGGCTGGGTAGACACCACCACTCGGTCGCACAGGCCTATGCCCTTGCGCAGCATCTCGGCAATGTTGTCGGGCATGCTGCGCCTGTGCTCGTTGCGCTCGGGCACATCGATGATGTAGTCATCCAGTTCAAAAATGCGCATGGCACTGGAGTAATTCTTGGCCAGAACGATATCCTTGATCTTGGGTTCGGAATAACGTCCTTGAAAGACGATGACATCCGGACGCTGGCGCTCGATCTCGACGGGCGTAGTCGACTCATAGGACATTCGGCCTACCACTCGCCCGGCTGCCATCAACTCAAGCAAGGGTTGGCTGACACGGTAGTGGCCTACCGCCGACGAGTTGACCAGCATGCCCAGAATCGAAGGCAGATGGCGGGTGCAGAACGGTTCCCAGCCCATTTGCAGACCTGGGTCAAGATCGAACGCCTGCACTTCATTGAGCTGAAGACTGGGGTTATAGGCCGGGTCCCGAGCCATTTTCGGCAGCCATTTTTCAAAGAACGATTGCTGCTCTTTATCCAGCGCCTGACGAGACGTTTCAGAGCGCTCGGCGGCGGCAGGCTCGGCCAATACCAGAGACGAATCGGGTGTGCCGACAATCAGGTAGCCGTCACGCCCGACCCGCATGCACAGGTCCAGATCCTGCAGCCCCTGAGTGAAGGTTGCTGCTTCCATGCCGCCTGCGTGGTCGAACACTTCCTTGCGGACCATCAGGCAATTGCCACTGACCGCGCTCCAGTTCTGTGTCAACTGCAAGCGCTGCATGTAGCTGCTTGAGCCTGTCGGATAATTGATGAAGGGCCGACCCGCCAGCCCGTCCATGCCCATCACCATCCCTGCATAGAGAATATTGCCCTGAGGGGTGAGGATTCGTGGACCGACGATACCGACTTCGGGGCGCTGAGCATGGTTGAGCAGGCCTTGCAGCCAGTCAGCCTGATGCAGCACGGCATGTGGGCTGAGCATGAGCAGATAATCGCCGTTGGCGTGCCGGGCGGCGAGGTTCTGGGCGCTGGCTTCGCTGCCGGGCTCGGTCAGCGCATAAATGCGCAGCTTGTCGCTGCCCAGCTCACTCATCGCGGCAAACCAGGCGCGGGTATCGGCGCTCTCGCTGGCGTTGTCGACGATCAGCACTTCAAAATAAGGGTAAGTCGTGTTGCTGAGCAGGCTTTCTACACAGCGCTCCAGGGCTGCCAGTTGATCCCGGGTGGTAATGATCACCGATACCAGCGGGCTTGTAGCATGCCGGTACTCGATCCGGTTCAGCAGTGGCAGCTGATCATGGTGGATGACGTGCTCTCGGCCAATGCGCGAAAGATGGGCCGATACGACCGACTCGTTATGCTCGATCACCTGAGGCAGCGAAAGCCATTCAGCGTAGGTCAGGGTCGATTCAACCTGAACCTCAGAGATGTGTTCCACAGCCTGAGGCCCGACGCCTTCCACCAGGCGCCAGATGAAATCGTGCGGTGCCAGCTCGCCGTGCACAGGGTCGAAGCCGCCTGTGTCCAGCAGCTTGCGGCGCTGGAACGCCAGCGTGCGGCCAACGTAAGGATAGGCCCGCATCAGGTCCAGGTTGAAATCAGGCTTGAAGATCGGCTCGCTGGATTTTCCATCGACCAGCGCGCCTTCGTCGCTGTAAATGCACAACAGGCCCTCGCTTTGCGCGACTCGCTCTGCCAGCACCAGCAATGACGGCTGAGTCAGCCGGTCCCCGGCACGCAGCAGATAAACCCAGTCGGCGTTCTCCAGCAGCGGCAGCACTTCGTTCAGTTGGCGTGCCCAATCCGGCTGCAACGAGAAACGCAGCACCTGCGGATCGTCAACATCGGCATTGGTCAACACAACCACTGAGTCAGCGGCGTAATCCTGCTCGGCAATGCTGCGCAGGGTGATATCCAGCCCTTCGGCATCGCCAAACGGGTCAACGACCACCGGAACGATGCGCGGCTGCCATGTCCAGTGTCCGATGCGTTTCTCGATCAGTTTTCTCTGCGGGGCGTTAAATTGCCGACACGACAGCCATTCGGTGTAGAGCTCGGCGTAGGTTTCGCTCTTGCTGCCCACCCTGCTGTGCATGACACCCTGACGGCTGGCCATTATCCCGTAAAGGCCGACCTCGTCCCACTCACGGGGCTGCTCCAGCGCCTTGCGCAAGGGCAAAAAGCGCACCCAGCCCTGGGCCGGGGCCTGCTCACCGCTACGTGCCTTGAGCATTTCGCTCAGCCAGCCCCATTCAGTGGCGGCCTTTTGAATCACGTCGGGCTGGCCGCTGAAACGATCCGGGTGCCGGCGCTCGACGTTTTGAATAGTATGCAGCGCCACCAGGTTGCCACGGCGCAACAGGCATATGAACAGGGCAAAATCCAGCAGTGCGATAAAACCCTGTCCCGACTGGGCAATCGAAGGCAGGTACTCCATAACATCGGCCCGGCGCATCAGAGCAGCACTGAACCCACCCAGATAATTGCGTGGCGTACGCTCGAAAATCGCCAGCATGTCCTCGCCTTTGAACACGGCGTCATAGGGCACAAGCCCGACGTTTTCCAGACGGGGTGGCAATACATAGTCATCGATGTCGACCAGATGTCGTCGGCCAACGACCAGACTCACGTCTTCATAGGCATCCAGGGCGCCTGCCTGATTAGCGATGAAGTACGGAAAGAGGCGGTCGTCGTCACACAGAAACTTGATGTATTCGCCGCGCGATTCTTCAAGGCACTTCAGCAGATTGGCCTGGAACCCCAGCCGCTGCGGGTTGCGCACGTAACGCGCAAGGTTGCTGGATGCAGGCACCAGTTCGTCGAAAACGGCCTTGATTTCATCGGTGCGGCAATCGTCGCAGACAATGATTTCCAGGTTGTCGTAAACCTGATTCAAGGCACTTTGTAGCGCGGCGCGGAAGAACCGGGGATTGAGGGCAGGAATGACGATACTGACGAGGGGGACTGAATTCACTATTGCAGACTCGCGAGCGGCGGGAAGTTACCGGTCAAGTAACCTCCCTCACCGCTGAAATAAAGACGGCGGATGCTCAATGCCAAGGTTACAGCTGGCTGAACAGGTTCAGCTTGGACAACTGGACAAATACCTGCTGAGAGGCATCCAGCATAGTCTTCTGCAACGTCAATCGGGTGGTGGCCTCAACGATATCGGCGTTGACGTAAGTGCCTTGCTCAACTGTGTTGTTACCCTTGAGCAAATCGTTGGTCGTGCCCTGCGCCGTCGCCGCCAATTGCCGTGCGCCGCCGGCGGAGCGCGCTGTGGACGCCTGGTCGATGCTGCTGGCAATGTTGCCAAGCGCCGAGCCCAATGCGGCATCAAGCTTTTGCGAGGCAACCAGATTGCCGTCAGTGGGTGTCGACAATGCCTTGATCGCTGCGGTCAGCGTATTGAGGATGTTCTCGGTCTGGTGCGTGCCGGACTCCACGACAAACTGGTCACCGGCTGCTGGCGTACCGCTGACCGTAAAATTGACGCCCGACGCATTGGCCGTTGAACCGGTCAACGTGCCACTCGACACCGGCTTGCTGCTGCTGGTGACGGGCGACGCATACAGGTCGTAGGCAGTGGCACTGGTGAACTTGAGAATCGCACCATTGGGCGGAAAGGTGTTGTTGAACGCCGTGCGGTCAGCCGTTGTGTTGCCTACTGCCGAACTGCTGATAGTAGCGGCCGACGTGTTACCCGGGCTGCGCGAGGCCGAGACCGTGTCCGGCGTCGAGGCCAGTTCATAGCTGCGATTGGTCAGTGCAGTAGCGGCCGTTGCAGGCGTGGCAGATTCGGCAGCTGACAGGTTGATGTTCATGGTCAGCTCGACACCGCGGAAGGTGAAGGTCTGATCAGCGAACGAGCCATAGCTGAATTTACCGGCAGTTGACGCATCGGTCGTGACATCGGTGCCGCTGGCATCGGTAATCTTGAACTGCGTGCCACTGAGGAACGTCATGGTGTACGGTTCGCCAGCCTGATAGCCCGAGTTGTAGGCGCTGGTAGACGTCACCTGACCGCCAGTCAGGCCAACCTTGCCGTCGTCGGTCGCTGGCGAAAGCAGGGTCGAGGACGTACGGGTAGTGTTGACGGCTTGCTCGAACGCTTCATAGCCTGTGGTGTTGCTCGGTAAAACCAGGCCATCACCAATCGCCAGATTGACGCTGGTCTGGTCCCCGCTATAGCTGTAAGTGCCATCGGCATTCTGCGCGTACGGCGGAGCCGAAGACTTGGACCCGGCAAAAATATACTGGCCGTTGGAGTCCTGGCTGTTCATCAAGCCGAGAAGCTGGCTCTGATACTGCTTGAGTTCAGCGGCCTTGGCCAGGCGGTCGGAATCGGTGTAGGCACCGTTGCCTGCCGACACGATCACTTCACGGGCTGTCTGCATCGTATCAACGATGCTGGTCAGCGCGGTCTCGGAATTGACGATGTTGGTATTGATCGTGCCGATGTTCGACGCGTACTGGGTCAGCATGGAGTTCTGCTGAGCCAGTTGCAGGACACGTGCAGCGCCTACCGGATCATCGCTGGCGGTATTGAGTTTGATGCCGCTGGAGACCTCTTCACTGGTCTTGAGCACATTCGAATAAGTACGCTGATAGTTGGTGTTGGTGGATTCGTAGAACTGGGTAGTTGAGATCCGCATGGTTCACGACTCCTTAAAGGCTGTTGATCAGCGTGCTGAAAATGGTTTGGGCCGCCTTGATGATCTGCGAAGAGGCGGTGTAGTACTGCTGATACTTGATCAGGTTGGCCGCTTCTTCATCAAGCGACACGCCGGAGACCGAATCACGCGCCGATTTGGCCTGTGCAACGACGGCAGCGCTGGCGGTGACATCGCTCTTGCCCTGCCCTGCCAGCGTACCGACCACCGAGACCAGATCGGCGTAAGCGCCGGACAGGCTGGTGCCCACGCCGCCGTTGGTGACGCCGACAGTCTTGGCCGTCTGCAACCCTACTACTGCCAGCGCGTTGCGGTTGTCCGAAGAGCCGGCACCCGTCAGGCCGATGCTGAACGTGTCATTGACCAACGGCGAACCGGAGAGGGTCATCTGCACTTCGAATGCCGTCTTGCCGGCTGGCGTGGTGGTGTTGTCGGTGTAACCGATGCTCAGCTTTATGGCGTTGCTCTGGCCCTGAATGATCGTGCCACTTACCGCGCTGCCATTCTGGTCGAGCACGGGCGCACCACTGGCATTGATCAGCGTGTAGCTCTGCACACCGGTACTGCTGACCGCGCCCATCACCAGCTTCATCGGCGCGGAGTCTTTGATCGCGTTACGCAGGTCAGACGTCTGAACGCTGTTATAGATGTCCGATTTGGTATTGAGCACGGGCTGCGTGAAGCCACCTGTACCCGAGTTGCTGGCCCCGGCAGTAGCGGTCAATGGCGCGGCGGCTGCAATGTCCTTGGGATCGGTCAACACCACCGAGATACCCGAGGCGCCGTTGCGTGTCGGAGTGACCTTGAAAACGTCGCCAGCAGCCAGCGCATTGCCATTGAGGCTGACACTGAAGCCATCGAACTGTTTAGGCGGGTTGTCAGTCAGCGCACCGGTGCCGACGCTTTCGCCGTTGGGCAGGCGACGAACCGTGAAGTTGGAGGCGTCGCTGAAGGTGACTTCATAATCGTCGGCGGTCAGTTTGCTGGTATCGCCAATGGTCACGTCCAGGTTGCCGGAACCGGCACTGTTGGTGGTCTTGCCGGTACTGCGCTGCGAAATGGCGTCGGCACTGTTGATGTTGGAATACAGGCTCGAACCGAAGTTGCCTTTGCTGTCGATGCCCTGGCTCATCTGGCTGTTGACCTGATCGGCCAGCACCATCGCGGCACGGCCAAGCTCATTGGTCGCAGGCACCAGCACGTCCGAGCGATAGCGCAGCAGACCGCCAATCGAGCCACCGCTGATCACCGAGGTGACGTCAGTCTTGGTCTGGCCGTAAGCGATTTGTACGTTGTACTGCAGAGGATCGGCAGGGCTCGGGGTCGCCGACATGGTGTACGACGTGCCACCGCTGACCAGCGATTGGCCGGTGCCGGTGTAGATATCGTAGTTGCCGTTGTTCTCGATTACTTTGACACCCACCAGCCCGTTGAGCTGGCGCACAGTCTCATTGCGCGAATCGAGCAGCGAGTTGGGCGTAGTGTTACCAGCCCCTGCCTGAGTGATCTGCTTGTTCAGGCTTGCCAGGGTCGTGGTCAGCTCGTTGACCTGTTTGGTGAAGGTGGTGAGCTGGGCATTGACGTTGTCATTCTGCGACGACAACTGTGAAGCGACCGAATTGAAGCGTGAGCTCAACGCAGAAGCCTGAGTCAGAAATGCCGAACGGTCCGACGACTGAGTAGCGTTGGTGGCAATACCCTGCATCTTGGTGAAAAAGTCAGCCAGCTGCGTGGACACGCCAGTCGCGCTATCGGACAGCAGCGTATCGGTCTTGCTGGCCTGGCCGGAGTACGCAACCGCGTCGGCGCTCAGGGCAGTACTGGTTTGCAATTGGGCATCAAGGTAGCTGTTGTAGATACGACGCACGTCGGACAGCGTCGTACCGGTGCCTATGTAACCGACACCCAGGCCGATATTGATCTGTGCCGAAGCCGTGGTCATTACCTGCTGACGCGAGTAACCGGCGGTATCCACGTTGGCCGTGTTGTTACCGATGGTGTTGATCGCGGCACTGCTGGCATTGATACCTGAGAGCCCAATTGAAATCAGCGACATGATTCAAAACCTTATAAAGTCGTGGAAGAGCCCGATGCAGCAGCGTAAGTCTGGTAACTCTTCATCTGCTTCGCGATCTGCGAAATCTTGCTGGCATAGTCCGGGTCAGTGGCGTAACCGGCCTTCTGCAATTCTTTTACAAACTGTTCCGGTTTATCGGCCGAATTGACCACTTCTTTATACCGATTGTTGTTCTGCAGCAGGCTGACCAGGTCATGGAAGCTGTCGGCGTAGGAATCGTAGGAACGGAAATCCGCGGTTTCCTTGACCATCTTGCCGTCACGGAACTCGCTGGTAATGGCGCGCGCTTCAGCGCCTTTCCAGCTACCCGCTGCCTTGATACCGAACAGGTTGTGACTGCTGCTGCCATCCTGCTGACGCATGATCGACTTGCCCCAGCCGGTTTCCAGCGCAGCCTGCGCCACCAGCATCACTGGATCGACGCCGATGCGTGCGGCTGCTTCCTTGGCCAGCGGCAGCATGGTTTCGACAAACTGATCGGCGTTGCTGAATGCGCGCTTGGCCGGTGCCAGCGGTGGCTGGGCCATGGAACGCACGTACTCAGGCGCGGGTGCCAGGTTGGGGTCGAGCGTCCAGTCGCCGTTGTTGCCGTTGCTGCTGGCCGTTGCGCGAGCAGGCACCGGGCTATTGCTGACGGCGGCTGTAGCGGAAGGCACGATGCCGGCCAGCAATCGGTCGGTGAGTTTGGTTGGCAACGACAGACGACGCGAGTTGAGCGCCGCCATGTCATTGCGCCCATCACTAGATGCCGAAACTGCCGCAGCCGCCTGATCTGCCGCCGCCGAGCGCGTGGCCCACAGCGGACGCTGATAGACACTGGTCGCCAGTCCGGTTTTGGCCGGGGTTGCATCGGTGGTCGTTGCAGGCGTGGCCGTCGTATCGGTCGGTGCTGCGTGCTGAATACCCTTGTCCTTGGACAGTTGACGCATCAACACGTCCTGCAAACCGATGCCGTTGCCACGGGTGGACAGGGTGACCGCCAATTGCTGGTCATACATGTCCTGATACTGGCGCGTCGCCGGGGTGTTCATCGGGTTGTCCTTGGCCAGCACTTCGTTGGCCGAGCGCATGGCCTTGAGCATCTGGCTGACGAACAGCGACTCGAACTCGCGGGCCACCTTCTTCTGGTTTTCCACACTGTCCTTGTCGCCATGCTTCAGCGACGCCAGACGGTTGACGTCGGTGTAGGCACCCGAATCGACCGCCGACGAAATTCCGCTCTTGGGCATGTCCATAATCGAGTCCTCAGATGACGATCAGGTCGGCTTGCAACGCGCCGGCCTGCTTAAGGGCTTCGAGAATGGCCATCAGGTCACCGGGCGCAGCGCCCACCTGATTGACCGCACGAACAATCTCATCCAGCGTGGTGCCTGGACCGAACTTGAACATCGGGTGTAGCTCCTGCTGGGCATTGACCCGCGAACGCGGCACGACCGCCGTCTGACCACCGGACAATGCGCCCGGCTGGCTGACAATCGGGTCTTCGGTAATGGTCACGGTCAGGCTGCCGTGCGTTACCGCAGCGGGCGAAACCTTGACGTTCTGACCGATCACGATAGTGCCGGTCCGCGAATTGATGATGACCTTGGCAGCGGTCTGGCCCGGATCGACTTCCAGGTTTTCCAGAATCGACAGGTAGTCGACACGCTGGCCCGGATCAAGCGGCGCGGTCACACGTACCGAGCCACCGTCCAGCGCCTGAGCAACACCAGGACCAAGCAGCTCATTGATCTTGTCCACAATCCGCTTGGCAGTGGTGAAGTCGGACCGGTTCAGGTTAAGGGTCAGGGTATTACCCTGATTGAAGCCGCTCGGCACCGAGCGCTCGACCGACGCACCACCGGGAATACGGCCCGACGACGGAACGTTGACAGTGATTTTCGAACCGTCACGGCCTTCCGCGTCAAAACCGCCGACCACCAGGTTGCCCTGTGCGATGGCGTAGACATTGCCATCGACACCCTTCATCGGCGTCATCAACAGCGCACCACCGCGCAGGCTCTTGGAGTTACCGATCGAGGAAACGGTGATATCGACCGTCTGACCCGGCTTGGCGAACGCTGGCAGATCCGCGTACACAGCAACTGCTGCAACGTTTTTCAACTGCACAGTGCCGGAACCGGACGGCACCTTGATGCCGAACTGCGACAGCATGTTATTGAACGTCTGCAGGGTGAACGGGGTCTGGGTGGTCTGGTCGCCCGTACCATTGAGACCCACGACCAGACCGTAACCGATCAACTGGTTGGCCCGCACGCCGGAGATGCTTGCGATGTCCTTCAAACGCTCGGCGTGAACGCCGAACGCTGTGGACAACAACAAGGTCGCCGCTATCAGTTGCTTGAGCTTGATCATGTTTATCCCGCTATCAGAAAGGGAACAACGGGCTGAGGAAGAACCGGTCGAACCAGCCTGGCTGGCTGGTATCGGCAAAGGCTCCAGTCCCCGAATAGGTAATACGTGCATCGGCAATACGGGTGGACGACACGGTGTTGTCGGTGGCGATGTCATCAGCCCGAACCAGCCCGGCAATCCGCACCAGCTCGTCACCGGTATTGAGGGTCATCCACTTCTCGCCACGCACAGCAAGAATGCCGTTGGGTAAAACATCCGCCACAGTCACAGTGACCGAACCGGTCAGGCTGTTGCTCTGTGCGGCCTTGCCATCGCCCTTGGTAGTACGAGCGCCGTTGTAGCCTGCGTTGAGGCTCAGGTCATTGCCACCAATCGGGTTGTTGGTGGTCAGGCCCGAACCGAACAGCGAGGTAAGACCAATACTGTTGGTGCTGTCCTTGGTCATCGCCGAAGTGGCCGCCTTGCTGGCTGCCATACGCTCGGAAAGCGTGATGGTGATGATGTCGCCGATACGGAAAGCCTTGCGGTCGCCGTACAGGTTCTGCTCGAAACCGGCCTGATAGATGGCACCATTGTTGGCAGCGGCCGACATGGGTGTACGCGGCAACACCGGAGCGTAATAAGGGTCATTGGGCTTGGCCGTCGGCGCAACACAGCCAGACAGCAGGGTGATCCCGCACAATGAAGCGATCAACACTGAAAAACGCGGAACACTAATGCGGTTCATGACACTTGAAACCTCGCGGTGTAACAGGCGCTTATCAGGCGCCCTATCGGATTGAGCAGTTTTACGAGCAACAACATCAAACACTTACAGGTTCTGAGTCAGGTTCTGCAGCATCTGGTCGGCGGTCGAGATCACTTTGGAGTTCATCTCGTAAGCACGCTGGGTGGTGATCATGTTGACCAGTTCTTCAACTGTGCTGACGTTGGAGTTTTCCAGGGTGTTCTGCAGGGTCGGCCCCAGGCCGTTGAGGCCAGGCGTGCCGATCTGCGGCGCGCCGCTTGAACCGGTTTCCAGATAAAGGTTGCCGCCAATGGCCTGCAGGCCGGCCGGGTTGATGAAGTCAGCGGTCTGGATGTTGCCGATGATCTGCGGTGTGGCGGTTGCACCTGCCAGGGTGACGGAAACAGTACCGTCCTGACCGACAGTGAAGGTCTGGGCGTTCTGTGGAACGACAATCGCAGGCTCAAGAGCGTAGCCGTTGGCAGTCACGATCTGGCCGTTGGCGTCCAGGTGAAAAGTACCGTCGCGGCTGTAGGCAACAGTGCCGTCCGGCTGGGTCACCTGAAAGAAACCACGACCGTTGACCGCCAGGTCCAGCGGGTTGTTGGTGGTCTGCAGGCTACCGGCTGTGAAGTTCTTCTGCGTACCGACAATGCGCACACCGGTACCCAATTGCAGACCGGATGGCAGCTCGCTGTCCTGAGTGGACTGGGCACCCGGCTGGCGTTTGATCTGGTACAGCAGGTCCTGAAACTCGGCACGGTCACTCTTGAAACCTGTGGTCGAAACGTTCGCCAGGTTGTTGGAGATGGTGGTCAGGTTGGTGTCCTGAGCGGCAAGACCGGTTTTAGCGACGTATAGTGCAGGAAGCATGTGTGTTCTCCTCAAGCGCCGGTTTGTCGGCGCAAGCTGTCATTGATTAGCCAAGTTGCAAGACGCGAGCCATCGACTGATCGTCTTCTTCGGCGGTCTTCATCATCTTGACGTGCAATTCGAATTGACGGGACAAGGCCAGTACCGAGGTCATTTCCTCGACCGCATTGACGTTACTCGCCTGCAGAAAGCCGGACTCGACCTGAACGGTGGCATCTGCGTCGGCAGGCCGACCGGTCTTGGTGTGGATCAGGCCATCGGGGCCTTTTTCCATGGTCTTGAGGTCAGGCTTGACCAGCTTGATACGGTCGACCTGCGCCATCACCTGTGGGCTTTCGCCCAGTGAGCGAATGCTGATTGTGCCGTCGGCACCGATCTCGATCTGCTGCTGAGGCGGCACGGCAATCGGACCGCCATTGCCCATTACCGGCAAACCGCTGCCGTCGCGCAACACACCCAGCGCATCGATGTTCATGCCGGAGCTGCGGGTGTAGGCTTCGCCACCATCGGGGGTCTGCACTGCAATCCAGCCATCACCTTTGACGGCGATGTCCAGTTCACGGCCGGTCTCCACCATGGCACCGGCGGAAAAGTCGGTCCCCGGACGTTCGCTCATCGCATAGGCACGCGACGGCATGACCTCGCCAAACACCGGCATCGAGCGGGCCTGTTCAAGGTCACGCATGAAACCGTTGGTTGATACGTTTGCCAGGTTGTTGGCGTGAGCCTTCTGCGCGATCGCGTTTTCGGATGCACCGCTCATTGCGACGTAAAGCAACTTGTCCACAGTCTTCCTCCTCCGACAGACGCTTGCCGCCTGTAGCTGTTCTGAAAGGGTTAAAGCAATTTTTGAACCAACTTGTCAGGCTCGATACAAATGCCTGATTAACCAGCAAAAACCGGCATTCGATGATGCCCTTCGGGCAAAGCGCCACCCAATAGCGGCGGAGGACTGCCGCCTGCCGATCATCAAGCAGCGAGCACCGCCAAAAAAACTTCATTGGTATGGGCTGACAAGCGGATCGACAGTGATAATCTTGCCGACACCGCAGCCCTGAACGGGAACCCTCATGCTTTTTCGTGCGTGCATTGCCGGCATCGCCAGCGCGAGCCTGATGACCCTCGCCCTCCTCGCCCAGGCCGCCCCCGCCCACTATTACAAATGGCAGGGCGACAGCCGGATTGTCTGCGCCCAGACCAGCCCCGGGCCTGGCTGGACACGGCTGAAAGGTCACTTCATCAAATCCGACTGCTCAATCTGATCAGGTCGACTGAATCAGCGTCTGCATCACGGTCGCCTCTGTCGATATGGCTTTGGAGTTGGCCTGATAAGCCGTCTGCGCCTGGATGAGAGCAATCAGCTCATCAGCCAGGACGACATTGGACCCCTCCAGCCCGTCGCCAATGAGGCTGCCCAGCGTGCCGACGCCCGGCACATCGTAATCGGCAACGCCAGAGTCGGCGGATTCGGTCCAGCGCGTATCACTGCGCGCCTGCAACCCCTGCGGATTGGCGAAGCTGGCGAGTATCACCTGACCGATATTCTTGTTCATGCCATTGGTAAACCCGGCACGCAGGATGCCATCGCGCCCCACGCTCAAGCTGCTCAACTGCCCCGCCGCATGGCCATCAACATGCGTGGAAGAACGCGAACTGGCGGCGTTGTGCTGCAGCAGGTTGGTGAAGTCGATCGTAATGCCCTTCGCACTGCCAGCCGCACCGTTGGGCACCCATTTTTCTGGCCCTGTGACCCGCTCGGCAGGCATGGCCGGTGTCCAGCCGGTCAGTTGCAGACCGTTGCTATGGGTACTCGCAAAACCAGGGCCGCCGGTCAATGACTGTACCCAGCCGCCAGAATCAAACACGATGTTTGCCGTCAGCGGGTCGGTGGAATCAGGCATCTGCGGGTTGCGGCCATCAATCAGCGCATGGATGCGCCAGCTGTTGGTGCCGTCCTTCACGAAATACTGCTTCAGCTCGTGCTGATTGCCCTGGCTGTCGAAAATCGCATTGGCAAACATATCGCTGTACGTCTTCAGGTCCGATGGATCGAACGCCGGAACCGGGCGATCCATCAACGCATCACCAGGATCAAGCATGCTGATCGATCCATTATTCAACGGCAGCGACACTGTGCCGCCATTGGCAGCGCCGTTACTGACCCAGGCACCACCGACCTCTTCAGCCGGCCGCCAGCCTTGCAGGGCAAATTCTGTGTCCGAGACCTTACGAAGGTGCTGGCTATTGCCGCTGTATGAAAGCGATCCGTTCGGTCTTTGCTCAAGGGTGACGTGCAACGGCGCCACGCTGTTCGGATCCACCGGATTGCGCCCATCGATCAGCACATACATGGACCACTGACTGTCGCCGGTCTTGACGAAGTACTGCTTGAGCTCATGATCCGCCGCAGGCAAAGCAGTAGCTCCCGCTCCAGACCCCGCGTCCTGAATGGTACGGCCAACGGCCCGCGTGTAGGTCGCAGGATCGGCCGGATCGAAGACCGGCAAACGCGCGAGCGAAGGCAGCGAGGCGTCCAGGTTGATGTTCTCGGCAACCCGCGTGGTGGCTCTGGCAGACACATTCGACGTGTCAATCTGCAAGTCGGTACGCAATCCCCGTTTGATCTTGCCCTGCTCGTTTGCCGCATAGCCTTGCAATCGTCCACCCTCGCTGTCGACAACGAAGTTCGCCGCGTCCTTGAGGAACGCTCCGGCACGGGTATAGGCAAGAGACCCACCGTCACTAACCACAAAAAAGCCGTTGCCCTGAATACGCATGTCGAGCGGATTACCCGACGTGGTCATGCTTTCGCCCTGATTGAAGTTTTGCTGCATTGAAGCAAGACGTACGCCATCACCTACAGCATTGCGACCACTGCCCAACTGGCTGGCTGAATACAGCGCCGAGAACTGCGCACGCGACGACTTGAACCCGATAGTGCCGGAGTTGGCAATATTGTTACCGGCCACCTCCAGCCTTTTATTCGCGGCATGAATGCCGCTGATCGCGGTATTGAACGACATGAAAACTCCTTTACCCCAAAGGGCAACTCATAGAGGAGTTTTGATTCTCACATCATCGCGCGTAGGAGATTTCCAAGTACATTGACTGAACTTTCTGCAAGTTTAATTAAACTCGAGCGTGCATCACTTTGTAAAAAACAACCAAAAAAAAGCCCCTTCGAAAAGGGGCTTTATTTAACGCTCTACACTATCAAGTCATCTGAATAGTGGTTTGCATGATGGTGCTTTGAGTGGAGATAGTCTTGGCGTTCGCCTGGTAGTTGCTCTGCGCCTTGATCAGGTTGACCAGCTCCATGGTCAGATCGACGTTGGACTCTTCCAGCGCCTGACCAGTGATGTAGCCGAGGGTGCCCGATTGCGGCGTGCCGCTGACCGGTACGCCCGAAGCGAAGGTTTCACGCCAGTTGGTGCCACCTGCCTGCGCCAGGCCTTGCACGTTGGCAAAGTTGGTCAGCGAGGTCTGCCCGATCACTTGGGATTTGCCGTTGGTGTAGGTCGCGAACAGGTTGCCGGTTGCATCAACGCTCATCGCGCTGAGCTGGCCAGTGGCGTAACCGTCCTGGTCCTGAGTGATCAGGCCCGACACCGACGCGGTCTGGGTAATACCGGCCATGTTCAGTTTGATGGAGGCACCCGTAGCACCGTTCGCGCCCCAGCTGGTGGTCGTGCCGGTGCCGGATTGCACACCTGGTACCCAGTTGGCGACAGTAAAGGTGCCATCAGTGTTGAACTTGATGTTCGCACTGTCGGTTGGTACGGCACCCGGCGCTGCGACGACCAGATTACCCGATGAGTCGAATGTCAGGTCGTTCTTGTCGGCCGTAGTAGTGGTCGGGTCGGAAATGCTGCGACCGTCCATCAGCGAGTACATGGACCAAGTGTTGGTGCCGGTCTTGACGAAATACTGATCCAGCGTATGCGCGTTACCCTGAGTGTCATAGGTCGGCGTGCTGTACTTCATGTTGTACGACTTGGTGTCAGTCGCGTCGAACGTAGTGAGCGACGGCAAGGCAGTGGTCGAATTCAGGTTGGCAACGTTGGTAATGGCGGTGGTTGCCTTGGGCTGAAGGTTGGACGAATCCACCCGCAGGTCGCTCAATGCACCGGTTACCACACTGCCGTTGGCATCAACGTTGTAACCCTGCAACTTCATACCGCCGCTGTTGACGACGTAGCCTTCCTTGTCGGTGTGGAATGCACCGGCACGGGTGTACAGCTTCTCGCCGTTATTGCTGAGCATGAAGAAACCGTTGCCGTTGATGGCAAGGTCGAGGCTGTTGGCAGTACCGGTAGTCAGGTTGCCCTGCGAGAACTGCTGGGAAACCGCTGCGGTTGTTACGCCGCTGCCCACATTGGTCTGGCCGGAAGTGCCGCGAATCGATTGAGCGTATTGATCGGCAAACTCCGCGCGCGACGATTTGAAGCCAGTGGTCGCAACGTTGGCAATGTTGTTGCCGGTAACGTCGAGACTTTTGTTTGCAGCATAGAGCCCACTAAGGCCGATATTGAAAGACATGTTTCACTCCTGCGCCTGGTAGGCTCTACAATCCGATGGTTTGAACTTTGGACAGGGCAACACTGCCGCTGGCCAGATTGAGCATTGTTTCTGCACCATTCACACCCAACGTGACGCTGTTGACCGTGGCAGGCAGGTAAGTCGAAAGCTGTGTGTTCTTGCCGTCAACCGAGCCTTCAGCCTTGAAGGTGTAGTTGCCCGACGCAAGCGCTGTACCGTCGCTGTCCGTACCGTCCCAGGAAAAGCTGGTGGTGCCGACTTTCTGCGCGCCCAGCTCGACGGTGTCGACCAGATTCGATTGCGAATCGTAAACCTTGATACTTGTCGCCGTAGTGGCGCTCGGAATAACGATCGAACCGGTCATACCCTTGGTGGTATCCACGGTGGTGGAGCTCGAATCGATGATCACCGAGCGACCTACCAGCGACGATGCCTGCAACGCCTGAGACGACTTGTAACTGGTTGCAATCGTGTCAACCGTCGACGTCAGGTTCTGCATGCTTTCAAGGCTGCTGAACTGCGCCAGTTGGGCCACGAACTGAGTGTTGTCCTGTGGGTCCAGCGGGTTCTGGTTTTTCATCTGCGTCACGAGCAGCTGCAGGAACGCGTCCTTGCCTAGCGTACCGGTGGAATTCGTCGCGGTGGGCGTCGGATTCTGCAGTGTGTTCAAGAACGTCGATGAGACGCTGCTTGCTGTGGTGTTATCGGCCATAACGTTCGCCTTCTATCACTGACCGAGGGTCAGAACCTTCTGCATCATGGATTTAGCGGTGTTCATGATTTCGGCGTTGGTCTGGAAAGACCGGCTGGCAGAAATCATGTCGGCCATTTCTTCCACGACATTGACGTTGGGGTAGTAGACATACCCGTCCTTGTCAGCGGAAGGATGATTGGGCTCGTAACGTGCTTCCAGGTTCGAGCTGTCTTCGATGATGCCGTTGACCTGAACGCCCTGCCCGGCTTCCCCCTGATCC
Organism: Pseudomonas syringae group sp. 26L6; assembly: GCF_032587815.1. NCBI lineage: Bacteria > Pseudomonadati > Pseudomonadota > Gammaproteobacteria > Pseudomonadales > Pseudomonadaceae > Pseudomonas > Pseudomonas syringae group sp. 26L6. The sequence goes on along the minus strand of NZ_JAWHPJ010000056.1, from coordinate 37,154 downwards.
TGGAACAGCGAACCGCCTGTGGACTGCTGACCCTGCATCACGGTGGCAAACACCGGGTGACGGGCGCGGTAGGTCTGGTCCATGCTCGAAGACACGGTCTCGGCGTTGGCGATGTTACTGGCCGTAGTGTTCAGACGCGTGGTCTGGGCACTCATGGCGCTACCGGCAATGTTGAACACATTGGCTAGTGACATGAATTATTCTCCGCGAAGGGCTGCAACCAGCCCCTTGAACTTGCTGTTGAGCAATGTGAAGCTGGCCTGAAAGCCCATGGCGTTCTCGGTGTAGCTGGCCTGCTCGACCTGGGAATCGACGGTGTTCTGGTCCAGCGAAGGCTGCGACGGGGTGCGATACAGCAGCGTCCCGTCATCATTGCCCATGCCTTCGGCTTCGATATGGCGGCTGTTGGTCTTGTTCAGCGCGAAATGACCGTTCTGCACCTTGTCGTTTTCGGCAGCCAGCACCGACGAGAAGTCCAGATCGCGAGCCTTGAAGTTCGGGGTATCGGCGTTGGAGATGTTGTTGGCCAACACCTCTGCACGCTGAGCCCGGAAGTTCAGAGCCTTTTCATGTATGCCTAGCGCTTTATCGAAGCTGATGCTCATTTCGGGAAACCTTTGCCGGTTGACCTGATTCTGTTGTTACTGACAAAGCAATCGGCGTGCCATGTTGCAAAAGCCAATGATTGCAGGGCCCGCAGGCGGCGGCGAGGCGGCAATGCCAGAAAAGCGGCAAGGCATTTCCGCTGTGGGAGAAGAAAGCGGCAAGAGGGGTGCCGTTTTTTTGCCAGTATCGGCTTGCCGCCTGACAATGGCGGCACTTCATTACTATTACTGCCTCATTCGGACACCCAATAAAAAAGAGACCCGAAGGTCTCTTTGACGACTGAATCAGAGGCCAAGCTCACTCAACCCAGGGTGGTCATCAGGTCGGCGCCCCAATGGCCAATGGTATTTGCGCTCGGACTCGGCGATCGGCAAATCGCTGATGCAGGCAAAGCGCCGCTGCATGAGGCCGTTTGCAGCGAACTCCCAGTTTTCGTTGCCATACGAACGGAACCAGTTGCCAGAGTCGTCACGCCATTCGTAGGCATAGCGCACCGCGATGCGGTTACCCGTGAATGCCCAGAGCTCCTTGATCAGCCGGTAGTCCAGTTCCTTGCGCCACTTGCGTTCCAGAAAGGCCTGAGCCTCTGCGCGGCCATTGATGAACTCGCTGCGGTTACGCCAGTAGGTGTCTTCGGTGTAGGCCAGCGCAACTTTAGCCGCATCGCGAGAGTTCCAGCCATCCTCGGCGCCACGGACTTTCTGGACAGCCGTCTCCAGGGTAAAGGGTGGAAATGGCGGTCTTCCTTTATCACTCATCTCAGCGTCCTCAGAACGGTTTGTAGGGCAGAAATTTTCCATCAAGGGTTATCACGGCTCGCTCACCCCCTTCCGGATCTTCGACTTTCTTGATGTCGAGCTTGAAGTTGATTGCGCTGATGATGCCGTCGCCGAACTGCTCATGCACCAATGCCTTCAGCGTAGTGCCGTAAACCTGAACCATTTCGTGGAAGCGATAGATAGTCGGGTCACTGGAAACGTCTTCGACATTGCCGCGCAACGGGATGGTTTGCAGTTCGGCGACCGCCTCCCTGTCCAGCCCGAGACGCTCGGCGACCACTTCGGCCACCGCTTCCGGCAATGGGTGCTGACCGAGCAATGCAGCTGTGACATACACCACGCTCAACCCCGTACCCTCTGCAAGCCCTGCCCACGTCAGGTTCTTTGCGGTCTTTGCCTGCAGCACACGTTCAGTCAGATTCTGGCGCGGCGCTCTGGAAATGTTGCTGTGCGGCATAGGTAACCCTCCGGAATGAATGCACATCAATCACAGCATCAGCAACTATCACCATAAGATCCAAGACTGATTTATGATCATCGCCATAATCCTGACTTATGGTGATGCCGTGCTGTTACGCCATATACGTTATTTGCTGGCGGTCGCCGACCACGGCAATTTCACCCGGGCGGCCGAGGCCCTGCATGTCTCGCAACCGGCGTTATCGCAACAGATCAGGCAACTGGAAAGCAGCCTGGGTGTACAACTGTTCGACCGCACCCGCCGTAGCGTCGTGCCGACCGATGCCGGCCGCGTGTATCTGGACCACGCGCGTCGCTGCCTGCTTGAGCTGGAGGCCGGGAAGCGTGCGCTCAACGATGTCAGCGACCTGTCACGCGGACAATTGCGCCTCGGCGTCACGCCAACCTTCAGTGAATACCTGATAGCGCCGTTGATCGACCGCTTCAGCGCGCTGTACCCCGGCGTGGCGATAATCCTCACAGAGCTGTCTCTGGAGCAGATTACCGAGGCATTGATCAATGACGCGCTCGATCTGGCCATTGGTTTTGCCGGCAGTCATGCTGTCGAGATAGACAGCCAGCCTCTGTTCGATGAACAACTGTGCCTGGTCATGGCAAAACCTGCCCCCGAAAAACAGACCGCGCTGACACTTGAGGACCTGCAAACGCTTCGCTTTGCCTTGCTCGCCCCCGGATTCGCCACTCGCCAGCTGCTGGATGCCTGGTGCCAGACGCAGAATTTCAAGCCTGCGGTCAACCTGGAGGCGAACTCGATCGCCATTTTGCTCAAGGTTGTTGCCCAGGGGCGCATGGCGACCATTCTTCCCGATGCCATCGTTCGCGAGCAGCCCGGGTTGCGCGAAGTTCAGACGATCCCTGCCCTGCCTGGGCGAACGGTTGCGCTGCTGCGGCGTAAAAACGGATACCAGAGCGCCGCCGCCAACGCTTTTGCCAAACTGGTGAGTAACAGTACGCAAACATGAATCGATGGGCAGACGATCGAAGCTGTTTTCAGCCGCGCACAAAAAAAGAGACCCGAAGGTCTCTTTTTTCAGCGCAGGCAACTGACAGACCGTCACTTGGCCTTATAGATGATCCCGGGGCTGCACTGAACCATCTGATAGTGATCCGGCAAACCATTGAGCGCTTCGGAAGCCCCCAGAAACAGGTAACCGCCTGGCTTGAGCGTACCGTGGATGCGCAGCAGGATGTCCTTCTTCACTTCAGCGGAGAAGTAGATCAATACGTTGCGGCAGAACACGATGTCGAACTTGCCCAGCGAGGCGTAGCTGTCGAGCAGGTTGAACGAGCGGAACTCCACACGGCTCTTGATCGGCGTCTTGACGACCCAGCGACCCGGACTTTTTACATCAAAGAAACGCTGCAGACGATCCGGCGACAAGCCGCGGCCGATAGCCAGGCTGTCGTACTCGCCAGTCTTGCAGTTGTTGAGCATTGCACCAGACAAATCGGTGGCAACAATCTGCACGCCCGATTTGAGCTGGCCCTGATTGGCGCGCTCGAACTCATCGATCGACATCGACAGTGAGTACGGTTCCTGGCCCGATGAACAGGCCGCCGACCAGATGCGCAGTCGCTGACCAGGGCTGGCCTTGATCTGCTCGGGCAGCACTTTGTTCTTCAGCACTTCGAACGGATAGGTATCGCGAAACCACAGGGTTTCGTTGGTGGTCATCGCATCGACAACCTGTTCGCGCAACCCGCTGCGCGGCTGGGTCTGGATGCGCTGAACCAACTCGCCAAGCGACTTGATGCTTTGCTGCTCCATCAGTTTGTTGAGGCGGCTGGACACCAGATACTGCTTGTTTTCCCCAAGCAAGATGCCACAGGCTTTTTCCAGAAATACCCGGAACTGATCAAAATCCAAATTACCCGTAGACAAGGTGCCGCCTCTCAAATCATGTGAATCACCGGGGACGACGCCCCCGGCTGGTTATTCTGCTGCATTGATCCGCGCAACGACCCTGGCCGCCAGATCATCAGGCCGGAATTTCGCGAGAAAGTCATCCGCGCCGACTTTCTTGACCATCGCCTGGTTGAATACCCCTGACAACGAGGTATGCAAGGTGATGTGCATCTTCTGCATGCGTGGATCATTACGTATTGCTGCGGTAAGGGTATAGCCATCCATCTCCGGCATTTCAATATCGGAGATCATCATCAGGAACTCTTCTTCAGGCTTTTTGCCTTCTGCGACCATCTTGAGCAGGTAGTCCAGCGCCTGACGACCATCGTTGAGCGCGACCACCTCCACCCCGACGGTTTCCAGGCAGCGGCTCACTTGCTTGCGGGCCACCGACGAGTCATCGACCGTCAGCACGCGCATGGAGACAGCCTTGTGCTGAACCTCGGCGTCAATGACACCGACCGAGATTTCTTCGGACACTGGCGCGACTTCGGCGAGAATTTTCTCGACGTCGATGATTTCCACCAGTTGGTTATCAACCCGGGTGACGGCGGTCAGGTAATGATCGCGCCCGGTCCCCTTGGGTGGTGGATGAATCTCTTCCCAGTTCATGTTGACGATGCGTTCTACAGAATGCACCAGAAACCCCTGAACCTTGGTGTTGTACTCAGTAATGATGACGAAGGAATTGACCAACGAAATCATGCCCGTGGAACCCGTCGCCATCGCCAGATCCATGATCGGGATCGTACCGCCACGAATATTGGCCACACCCCGGACGATCTTGCTCGATTTGGGCATGATGGTGAGTTTCGGGCATTGCAGTACTTCTTTTACCTTGAAGACGTTGATCCCGTAGAGCTGCTTGCCGTCGAGACGGAACAAGAGCAGCTCCAGGCGATTCTGACCCACCAGCTGAGTTCGCTGGTTTACCGAATCCATTACACCTGCCATGCCGAACCCCCTTACCAAAATGACCGCCGCCCAGACACCAGATCAACAAGCGGCACGGGCTTTGCTATTTATTACCTCATGAACGCAAAGACGACAATTTCTCGACACCTCGCATTAGAAACCCGCAGGCTTCTGTGCGCAATCGCTCTGCTGTGCCTTTGTGGCACGGTGAGCCTTGCTCGCGCAGAGAATTTCACACTGCCTGAACAGCTTATCGGCGTCACCCAAGGGTTTCTTGAGTTCACAGTAGAAGACTATTTGGCAACCAACCAGATTGACGGGCGTCATGACATACAGGTCAAGCAGCTCGACCCGCGTTTACGGATGGGTGCCTGTGACAAGGATTTGACAGCCACACTGGAAAGCCCGCGCCCGGTCGGCCGGGTTACGGTGCGGGTACGCTGCGAAGGTTCTTCGCCCTGGACAGTGTTTGTGCCAGCCCAGGTGCTGCTGTATCGCAACGTCGTAACCGTGATGCGCCCGTTAAAACGCGACGCCATCGTTACTGAACAAGACGTTGCGCTGCGTGAGCGCGACGTGAGCAGCCTGGGCCAGGGATTCCTGGCCTCCCTTGATCAGGCAGTCGGTCAGAAGGTTGTCCGACAAATGGTCATCGACCAGGTCGTTACCCCGGTGGCGCTGGAACAGCCACAAATGATTCACAAGGGCGACCAGGTGGTCATCATCGCCCGCAGCGGTTCGCTGGCGGTGCGCATGCCCGGCGAAGCGATGTCCGACGGCGGTTTCAACGAACAGATACGGGTGAAAAACCTTAATTCCCAGCGGGTGATCAAAGCGAATGTCACCGGCCCAGGGCAGGTGGAAGTGGCCATGTAATGCATTGATGCTGGCGCAGAGGGTGTGTTTTTTTTAGACTGCGGGGAATATCCGACGGTGAAAAGCGTCTATTGGGAAGCTTTCTCACAATCGGCCTAAAGTTTGATAGGGGTTGGCCGAAAACAAGGCAAGCGTCCAAACACCCAGAGGTTTTTTCAATCATGGTCATAGATTTCAGTCGCCTTAACAATTCACAGTCTGTTGCCGGTACAACACGTACCAGTGCCAGTAAAGACACCGTCAAAACCGATGCGACAGCTCCTGCAGCCACCGCAGGTATCAAAAGCACCGGGGAAACTTTTTCTTTGAGCAGTGAGGCTCAACAGTTGCAGAAAATCACGGACAAGCTGACCGATCTGCCAACCGTCAATAGTGCTCGCGTTGCCGAGCTCAAGCAGGCCATCGCCGACGGTAGTTACACAGTGGACAGCAACCGTGTCGCCAGCAAGCTGTTGAATTTCGAAACCCAACGCTAAGCCAAGGCTGGCGCTGGATATTCTGGACGCTTAAAAACCAGAGCATGCGATGCAAGACACTACTTTGTTGCAGATGATCACTGACGACATGGTTTCGGCCCGACAGCTTCTAGAGCTGCTGCAGGCCGAATCCCTGATTCTTCACGGCCGCGACATGGGCGAGATGGAGCAGGTGCTGGCGCAGAAACAGGCGCTGGTCATTCTTCTCGATCAACATGGGCGCAAACGTAGCCAGGTGCTTGCGGGCATGGGGCTGCCAGCCAATCGCAGTGGTCTCCAGCAACTGGCCAGCCAGTCGGATGTCGGCGAGCAATTGCTGATGGCCGGTGACGAACTGAATGCGTTGATCAATGAATGCCAGACGCTGAACGAGCAGAATGGTAGTCTGATCCAGCTGCAACAGATCAGCACCGCTCATCAACTTCGCATACTGAACGGCGGTGAGACGCCCACGCTCTATGACAGTCGCGGGTCAACTGCGCTTAGAGCAAAACCACGCCCTCTGAGTCAGGCGTAACTTCCTGTATCAAGGTTTCGTGCGTAGTGGCAGAATGCCTGTTGTTGCGTTGCCGTAGTATTTTGCCTGGAGATTCAAGAACGTGAATGGCTCAAGCGCGGACGATGCTCCGCAGCCCCCGAAGGTCCTCAACACACCTTTGGAAATTGCCGCTAACCTGCGGTTGCTACTCGAGAGTCATGATCCTCTGATCATTACCTTCCATGAGCGTGCTCAACGCTTTCAGAGCTACCTGCTTGAAGTCGACCGTGACAGCAACGTCATGGCGCTCGACGAAATGATCCCCCGTGATGGCGAACGCTTTTTAAGTAATGGCGAATCTTTCCGCGTCGAAGGTTTTCACGACGGCGTGCGTATCGCCTGGGAAAGCTCGTCTCAGATGGAGATTGTCGATACCGACGGGCAGCGCCTGTACCGCGGACCGATGCCTGAAGAAGTGATTTACCACCAGCGGCGCAACGCATTTCGTGCAGCGCTGAAGCTGGCACAGCTGGTCGACATCGAGATCGGCGGCGACCGTTTGAAATCCCCTCTGACCGGCAAACTGCTGGACATCTCTGCAACCGGTTGCAAACTGCGCTTTGAAGGCGATGTGTCCGAGCGCATGCAGTTGGGCCAGGTATACGAACGCTTTATTGCGAAGTTGCCATTCGGAGCAATGACAGCCCCCGTAGAGCTGCGTTATCTGCACTTCGAAGAAAGATTTCACACCACCTTTGCCGGCGTGCGCTTCCACAACATGAGTGGGCTTGTGCAGCGTCAGGTTGAGCGTTTCGTCTACCAGTTGCAGCGTGAAGCTCGCCGCTTCGACAAAGACGACGACTTCTGATCCCCGCTTCTGCTTGCTGGTGATTGCGGCAACCTGCCGCAATCACACCGTAATCCCCTGCTCTGCCCCCCGCTACACTCAAGCCTTCCAGGTCTCGCTTTCACGCTCGCGTTCGTGCTCTTCAGCTTCGGCTGTTTCCGTGCCCGCGACCGGCTCGGCCTGTGCCTCGGTTTCTGCGTCGGCGTCGGCCACCACTTCAGACTCAGGTTCGGACTCCGGCTCGACGGTGGTCTGCATCTGCTCCTGAACCACCTGCTCATCGACACGCGGGTCCAGTGCAACCACCAGGGGCGAACTGGACATGCTGTCCGGCATGGCGACGTGATGCAGCGGTGCGTTTTCGACCTGATGCAAATGGGTAACGGCCTTGGGTCTGATCAGCAGCACCAGAATCACCCCGGCACCACAGACGAACGCATACAGCATGTGGCCGCCAAACAGCTTCATGACCACGCCGGCAGCCAACGGGCCGATACTCGCGCCGATGCCATAGGTCATCAGCAACATGGCCGTCAGCGACACCCGGCGCTCGGCCTCGACGTGGTCATTGGCAAATGCCACCGCCAGTGGATAGAGGCAGAACTGCATCAGCGAGGCGAGAAAGCCGACGCCGAACAGGACTTCGACCGGCACACTCGGAAACACCGCCAGCGGCAATGACGCCACCACCAGTGCAGCGGCAAAGATGCGCATCAGTACGGATCGGTCATAGCGGTCGGAAAGCAGACCCAATGGCCACTGCACCAGGAACCCGGCCAGAATGCAGCAGCCCATGAACAGACCGACCTGCTCGGTGGACAGCCCCTGTTCGGCGGCGTAAACCGGTGCCAGACCGTAGAACGAACCGATGATTAGCCCGGCACCCAACACCGCCGTCAGCGACTGCGGCACACGCTTCATGAAGAAGAGCGGCTCCAGCGGTGCCGGGTGCAAAGGTGCGGGGTGAATTGCCCGGGTCATGGCGACCGGCACAAGACACAGCGCGAAGCACAATGCCACCAGCATCAGCAGCTCAGGGCCCAGTTGCGGGTGGACCACCAGTACCAGTTGCCCCAGCACCAGGCCCAGATAGGACGCAATCATGTAACCGCTGAACACCATGCCGCGCTGTTTGGCGGCGGCCTGCTCGTTCAGCCAGCTCTCGATGACCATGTATTGGCACATCATGCCAAGGCCGACAATCACCCGCAGCACCAGCCAGGCGGGCAACCAACTGATCAGGCCATGCCCGAGCACCGCAGCACCAACGATACCGGCGCAGGTGGCATAGGCCCGAATATGACCGACACGGCCGATCAGACGGTGACCGATCTTGCCCCCCAGGACCAGACCGAAATAGTTGGCGGCCATCAGCGCACCGACCCACAGACTGTCGACCTGATCGGCCGCCAGGCGCAGGGCCAGATAAGTGCTCAGCAGACCTGAGCCGATCAACATCATCAACGAGGCAAAATAAAGCGCTCGAAAGGACTTCCAGATTTGGCGCATCAACTTTCCAAAAATAGGGAGTCGCCCGACCGGGCGAGCCCAACACTGCGATTCTTAAACCTGAGCAGCCAGAACGCGCCGTTCCCAGGGGGTTATCTCGTCGAAAAAACTGGTCAGTTCCAGGGTCTTCGACGCGATGTAGCCTTCGATGAATTCATGACCAAACAGTTCCTTGGCCAACTGACTGCTTTTCAGACGCTCCAGAGCGGCGTGCAGGGTACACGGCAATGACAATTCTTCCGGCACCTCAATCGCGCCTTGCATGGGCGGGGTGGGTTCCAGCTTTTGCTCGATGCCATGCAGCCCGGCCGCCAGGCTTGCGGCGATGGCCAGATAAGGATTGGCGTCGGCGCCTGGCAAACGGTTCTCCACCCTTCGAGCCGCCGCTGCACTCGACGGGATGCGCAGGCCGGCTGCGCGATTGTCGTAGGACCAGCAGGCGTTATTGGGCGAAGCATAGGGCTGGCACAGGCGCTGATAGGAATTCACGTTGGGCGCGAACAGCGCTGTGAAATCAGCCATGCAGGCCTGCTGACCCGCGATAAAGTGACGAAACGTGTCAGTCGGTTGGCCATCTGCACCACTGAAGACGTTTACCCCGGAGTCTGTTGCTACAACGCTCTGATGAAGATGCATCGAACTGCCCGCCGTGTGCGCGAGCGGCTTGGCCATGCAGACCACAATAAGCCCGTGCTTGAGCGCGACCTCCTTGAGCAGGTGCTTGAACAGAAAGGTCTGGTCGGCGAGCAGCAGCGGGTCGCCATGCAGCAGGTTGATCTCGAACTGGCTGACGCCCATCTCGTGCATCACCGTGTCACGCGGCAGACCCAACGCCGCCATGCAGGCGTATACCTCGGCGAAAAAAGGCCGCAAGCCATTGTTCGAGCTGACACTGAACGCTGAATGCCCCTGCTCGCGTCGTCCGTCCAGCCCTGTCGGCGGCACGAACGGATACAGCGGCTCGGGGTTGGGCGCAAAGACAAAGAACTCCAGTTCGGTGGCCACCACCGGTGCCAACCCCCGTGCGGCGTAGCGGGCGATGACGGCCTTTAGCTGGCTGCGCGTCGAGAGCATGCAACGCTCGCCGCTCAACTCTTCGGCATCGCAGATGGCCAGGGCGCGCGGTTGCTCGCTCCAGGGCAGACGATGGACCTGCTGCGGATCGCTGAGCAGCGCGAGGTCGCCATCATCGCTACCGTAAAACCGTGACGGCGGGTACCCGCCCATGATGCATTGCAGCAACACCCCCCGCGCAAGCTGCAATCGCCTGCCCTCCAGAAAACCGGCAGCGGTCATCACCTTGCCGCGAGGCACGCCGTTCAGGTCCGGGGTCACACACTCCACTTCATCAATGCCCATCAGCAGCTGTGCCAGCGGATGGGGGTCATTGCGTGTCATGGTTCAATCCTTTGTCATGGGCCAGGCCGCTTGGCGGCAACCCGTACAAAATACGCAGCGGGCGTTCGGGATATCAAGCACTGAAACACCTTCGTGAGAATGATCACTACCCGACCTCTACCTGATCCGGCAAAAGCGGTCTTGGCCGGGTTCTTGCTGTGTACCCCGGTCACAACAGTTCGACTGTCATTTTTATGTCAATGGCAACGCCTTTGCCGGAAGCCCTTGAAGCAGATGCCCTTTCGAACAGCAATCGGATAAAACACGAGCAGAGAACCCTCCATGAGCGCACCGATTCCAGTAACTCGTCCTCTGTTACCGCCTCTGGAGGAGTTCATTCCCTACCTCGAACACATATGGGAAAGCCGCCAGCTCACCAATGGCGGGCCGTTTCACCAGCAGCTTGAAAAGGAGCTGGCCGAGTACCTGGGCGTGCAGCATCTCTCGCTGTTTTCCAATGGCACGCTGGCGCTGATGACCGCCATTCAGGCGCTGCGCATCAAGGGCGAAGTCATCACCACGCCCTACTCGTTCGTGGCAACCGCCCATTCGCTGCTCTGGAACAGCCTGACGCCGGTGTTTGTCGACATCGATCCGGGTACTTACAACCTGGACCCGGAGCGCATCGAAGAAGCCATCACTCCGGCTACCACGGCGATCATGCCCGTACACTGCTACGGCATCCCGTGTGACGTCGACCGCATTCAGCAGATCGCCGATCGCTATGGCCTTAAGGTCATCTACGATGCCGCCCATGCGTTCGGTGTCCAGCATCGCGGGCAAAGCCTGTTGAATCACGGGGATCTGTCGGTGCTGAGCTTTCACGCCACCAAGGTGTTCAACACCTTCGAAGGCGGGGCCATCATCAGTCCGGATGCCAAGACCAAGCAACGTATCGATTACCTGAAGAACTTCGGATTTGCTGACGAAGTGACCGTGGTCGCGCCGGGAATCAACGGCAAGATGAGTGAAATCAACGCTGCGTTCGGTCTGCTTCAGTTGAAGTACATCGATGAAGCGCTCTTGAAACGGCAACGTATCGATGAACGCTATCGCGATGCGCTGGCAACGGTACCGGGGCTGAAAATTCTCTGGAAAAGCACCGAAAAACACAATTACTCGTACTTCCCGGTGCTGGTCACCGAAGACTTCGCGATTTCTCGCGATGACCTTTATCAGCGGTTCCGCGACCACAATATCCTGGCGCGCCGTTACTTTTACCCGCTCATTTCCACATTCCCGATGTACCGGGGCCTTGACTCGGCAAAACCTGATCGCCTGCGTGTCGCGACCGGTCTGTCCAGTCAGATCCTGTGCCTGCCGATCTACGACAGCCTGACGGATGAAGCCTTCGACAGCATCGTTGATGTGATCGTCACAGCCAGTAAAGAGAACTGCTAATGCGAACGTGCCCGGTCTGCTCCTGTCGTTTTCCGAACTTCTATCCGCTGGGTAGAAGCCATCTGGAAATCCTCCACCGCCTGAACGTCCACTACTGCATCGAAGACTTTGAGACCCTTAACGTCGGGCAATACAGCTGCCCCGAATGCATGGCGTCGGACCGTGACCGGCTTTACGCGCTGTTTGCCATGAACATGCTCGACAACCCGCCGGGCAAACCACTGCGCATTCTCGATATCGCACCGGCAGTGGTGCTCTCGAAGTTTCTGCGCAGCCTGCCCAACGCCCGATATCGCTCGGCCGACCTGTTCTCGCCGCTGGCTGATGACGTGGTCGACATCATGGACATGCACATGTATGCCGACGAGTCCTTCGATTTCATGGTGTGCTCGCACGTACTTGAGCACGTACCCGATGACCGCAAGGCCATGTCCGAGCTGTTTCGGGTACTGGCCAAAGGCGGCTCTGCCATCCTGATGGTGCCGATTCTGCTGACCGCCACCGAAACCGAAGAAGACCCGGACGAGGCCAGCGTCGATGAGCGCTGGGCGCGCTTCGGCCAGGACGATCATGTGCGGATGTACGCCAGACAAGACTTCCAGTCCCGTTTGACGCAGGCCGGTTTCGACGTGAAGGCCCTCGGCTCGCAGGCATTTGGTGAAGGCGTCTTCAAGCAGCACGGCATTACGGAGCAGTCGGTTTTGTATATAGGCCAAAAAAGCTGACGACAACTGCAGATCATGGACGCCGACTGCGTTGCCCGGTTGGTTTTTAAAACTTTTTCAAAAGTGGTATTGCGATGAGTTCTTCACGCCTGGTCAGTATTGTCATCCCCGCTTACAAACCGGCTTTCTTCGAAGCAGCGCTTGCCAGCGCGCTGCGCCAGAACCACGACGACATCGAGATCATCATCACCGACGACTGCCGTGACGATGGCATCAAGGCTATTGTCGAAAAGCTCAGCCCGAACAGCCGCTGGCCCATTCACTATTTCAAAAATGCAACGCCGCTGGGCGAACCTCACAACATCGCACACGCCATAGCGCGTGCGCAGGGTGAGTACATCAAGTTTCTCTACGACGATGACATCCTTCTCCCGGACTGCGTGCGCCTGATGTTCGATGTCATGCACGACAGCCCGGACATCAAAGTCGTGTCAGCGACCAGAAAGAGGATCGACGCCAACGGCGCTCTGCTGGCAGACAACCTCTACACGGCCTACCCATTCGGCAAAAACGTCGTTCTGAACGGTCCTGAGCTGGTGTCCTTTCTGGCCAGTCACCCGATCAACTTCGTCGGCGAGCCCAGTGCAGTCATGTGTCGTCGCGAAGACCTGCTGGTATTCGGGCAGGACATCATGTCTCTGCAACAGGTGCTGATCTGGGGGCTGGGTGATTTGGCCATGTACGTAAAGCTCTTGCGTCATGGCAACCTGGCGATGCTCGCCCGTCCCCTTTCCTATTTCCGGGTGTCGGATCAGCAGAGCAGCGAGGCATTCAGAAAAGACCCGACCCTGCCTCGCGAAGGTCACGCCAACTTCAGGCGCATTCCCACAGAGCTGGGCTGGGTAAGGCCTGACGAGTTCAATGGCAAGGTCAAGGTTGCTCCGCTGTCACAACGCGACAATATTCAGGAAATGGACCTGCTGGCCTACTTCGACAGAAGGCCCGAAGCCACTGTTCGGAATACCCGTGTCGCCGGCTGGCTGGCTCAGCGTCGACCTACGCCAGCCCAGCATGTGTTGCTTGAAGAGTACCTGCAACAACACAACGGCGGCCCTGCGGTTGCGATTGTCGTGTCGGACTTCAATCAGCAGCCCGAGAGCGTGCTGAGCACGCTGCAAAGCCTGGCGTCCGATGCGCCGCTGCTCGACAAGCTCAAGGTGTTTGTCCTTGCCGACTACGACCGGGAACAGCAGACGCCGCTGCAAGCGCAACTGCCCTGGCGGGATGCCAGCATGGAAAACCGCGCGACGGTCATCAACGCGTTGATGCAGGAAAACGACCAAGCGTGGTGGATCCTGGTTGACGCCGGCACGACGTTCACCTCAAGCGGCCTGCTGTGCGCTGTCATGAAAATGATCGAAACACCCGAAGCCTGTGCAGTGTTCGGCGACGAAGTGACCCTGCATGCGCAGGCAGGTGCTCATCTGGCCTTTCGCCCGGACTTCAGCCTGGATTACCTGCTGACCTGCCCGGCGGCAACCAGCCGCAATTGGCTGTTCAATCGTGAAAAAGCTCTGGAAGTGGGCGGCTTCGACCCAGTCCACGCGCAGGCCATTGAACTCGACCTGATCCTGCGCATGATTGAGGGTTCGGGCTATACCGAATTTGCGCACTCTTGCGAGCCGATGATCATCTCGCCCTTATGGCAGGCGCAGGAGAACTACGATCAGGCGCGCACCGTGCAACGGCATCTGTACGTGCGTGGCTACGCAGGCAGTAAGGTGCATGCGCTGGAGTCGGGACTTTACCGGATCGATTACGGCCATGCCGATCAGCCTCTGGTCTCCATTCTCGTCACCTCGCAGGATCAGCTGGAAACGCTGCTGCCCTGCGTAGAGAGCATTCTGGAACACACGACATATCCGCACTATGAAATTCTGATCTGCGACAACAACAGCCAGTCGGCGCAGACCACGCAATGGCTGGCGACCATCGATTCGATGCAGTCGGAACGGATTCGCATCGTTCGCCACGAACAGGCACTGAGCCCGTCGGCGCTGCTCAACTCTGCAGCCGAACACGCGCTGGGCGACTATCTTGTGATGCTCGACAGCCACGCCCTGATCATTCAGCAGGACTGGCTCAACCACCTGCTCAACCACGCACTGCGCCCTGAAGTGGGTGTTGTCGGCGCGAAACTCATTTCGACGGATGGTAATGTCGTGCAGGCCGGCATCATCATGGGCCTCAATGGCACCGCGGCCACCGTCACTGCCAGCGACATCGCAGGATCTGCGAGCGATGCGCAACGTCTGGAAACAGATCAGAACTACAGCGCTGTCAGCGGCTCCTGCCTGATGATTCGCAAGTCCGTGCATGAAGAGGTGCAAGGCCTGGACGAACACTTGTTCCCCCTGCACTTCAATGATGTGGACCTGTGCCTGAAGGCGCGCAGCACCGGGCATCTGGTCGTCTGGACACCGCACGCCATCGTCGCGCTGCGCCCGGACGACGCACAGAGCGACGCTGAAGCACTGGACTTCGCGACGCGCGCGCTCTACCACCGCTGGCTGCACTACATGGCCTGGGACCCTGCGTACAACAAGAATCTGACGCTGACTGACAGTTTCGTTGCCCAGAGCAACCCGCAGTTGAGCTGGCGGCCATTGACCCACCGTCCACTGCCGGTGGTCCTTGCTCTGCCCTGCAATCATGCGGCTGCCGGCAATCGCATCAGCACCGCGCTGCAAAGCCTGAGCGCCGAGCGCGAGACAGACGGCATCATCAGCCATGCGCCGCTTCCATTCGTGGAAATTGCCAGACTCAGCCCGGATACGGTGGTTATCCAAGGGCCAGTAAACGAAAGCCTGATTGCCAGCATCAACGCGATCAAGGACCACACCAATGCCTGGGTGGCCTACGACCTGCCGCACTACCCGGCGTACGCTGAAATCGACAAGAGCGCTGTGCCACTCGCAACAGTGCAGGCTTCCCTGCGCCACGGGCTGGCGCGGGCAGATCTGATCACAGTCCCCACAACAGCGCTGGCGGAGCTGCTGGAGGGCTCACACCCCAACGTTCAGGTGATTGAAACCCGACTTGCGCCTGAGCCATGGCGCAATCTGCAAAGCCAGCGCCAGACTCGCCCCAGACCTCGTGTAGGTTGGGTAGGCACGGCGGCAGAAACGGGCGACCTGCTGATTCTGTCAGAAGTCATCAAGGCGCTGGCAGACCGTGTGGAGTGGGTCATCATGGGACCCTGCACGCGCTGGCTACGCCCTTATATTCATGAACTGCGTTCGCCCGTGGAGGGCACTTTGTTCCCTGGGACGCTGGCCAGTCTGAACCTGGATCTGGTGTTGGTGCCTGCAGAATCCAACCTGATCAATACGAGCAAAAGCCCGGTGGCCCTGCTGGAATTCGGTGCCTGCGGTTATCCGGTCATTTGCAGTGATGTGCTCAGTGCGCCTGAAGACCTGCCCGTCACTCGGGTGGAAAACGAGACGAATGCCTGGGTCAGTGCCATCGAGCAACACATTGATCAGTTGGATGAGTGCGCACGCAAGGGCGACGCCTTGAGACAGGCTGTCATTGATAACTGGATGCTTGAGGCCGATCACTTGCAAGCCTGGCGCGATGCCTGGCTGAAGGGCTGATCAGAAAGGATTAAAACCAACAACAAGCTCTGCGTCCGGGCGGTGACGCAGAGCGATGATGTTTACCAGCGTATGACGCACGCCCCCCACGAATAGCCCACCCCGAACCCGACTGCAGCAACCCGGTCGCCCGGTTTCAGCGTACCGCGGTTCAAGGATTCCTTCAGCGCAATGGGAATGGTGCACGACACCGTATTGCCACAGTGCTGGAAGGCAGAAACGAACTTCTCGACCGGCAACTTCAAACGCCGACGCAGGGCATCCAGCATGAAGTGGTTGGCCTGATGAAACACGAACAGATCGACATCGGCCACACCCAGTTCGTCATCGAACAACGATGCGAACAACTGCGGTACGCGGGTCATGGAAAACTCGAAAATCGCCGGGCCATTCATGTACAGGTGTGCATCGGTACGCACACTGCCACCGTCATCCTGATACTCGGCAGGCTGAAGGTTTTCCGCCGAGGGCCTTCGCGCACCGCCAATCGGGACCATCAGGTTTTCCGCCCCGGAGCCGTCACTGCCATAACGAAAACGTTCCAGGAAAGGCCCGCCCTCAGTCGCGCTGAGCAGGGTCACAGCCGCGGCGTCACCGAACAGGGTACGAACACTTTTGTCCTGCGGATGAATGTAGCGACTGTAGGTTTCCGCCGTCACCAGCAATACGTTCCGGCATTGCCCTGACTCGATCAACCCTTTGGCTATGCCAAGCCCGTAAATGTAGCCTGAACAGCCCTGATTGAAATCGAAGGCGGCGCAGTGGGTGGGGAGCTGCAAGCGGTGCTGCAGAATGCAGGCGGTGGCGGGCAATACATAATCCGGGCTTTGCGTGCAGTAAATCAACGCGTCTACTTCGCTGCGCTGAATATCTCCGTTGAGAAACAACTTCTCGCAGGCGCGGTACGCAAGGTCGGACGCAGTTTCATCCTTGTCAATGATGCGCCGCTCGCCAATACCGGTCTTCGAGAAGATTTTCTCGACATCCCATTCGGGAAATTCGCGCGCCAGTGTTTCATTGTCCAGCGAATGAGCAGGCAGTTCATATTCTATGTTCACGATCCTGGCATGAGCGCCCATGAGCGTTACCCCGATATGCGTGTGGCAGGTACACCGAATACTGTAGTGCCAGCGGCGACATTGCGTATTGCAACGCTACCCGCTCCGACCACAGCCTGTTTGCCGATCCTTACCTTTGGCAGGACGCTGGCATGCGTCCCCATGAAAACACCCTCCTCCAGCACGACACCGCCAGTGATATCGCAATGCCCGCTCAAGGTGGAGAAGTCGCCGATGTCTGCGTCATGCCCCACCAGACAGCCAATATTGAGGGTTACAAATGCGCCGATGCGAAGATCGACCGTGAGCACCGTTGAAGGACAGATCACCGCACCCTGGCCAATGGAAACATTTTCGCCAATGATGACCGAGGGGTGAATGAGGGTGAAAAATTGCGCGCCCCTGGCAAGGAGTTTTTCCACGACCAGGCGCTTGCCGCTCGGGTCGCCAATCGCGCAGACCAGATACTCTTCGGGCTTTGGCTGGTAGCCGTCCACCGTCGAAACGACAGGCGGATAATGGTCGAAGCGCTCGGTCGAGCCCGGGCCGTCATTGATGAATCCGGCGATGAGCCATCCCGGATTGTTCTCCACCCAATCCGTCAGCCAAGCGTGCACTTCACGGCCGAAAGCGCCGGCACCTACGATGAGCAATCTATTGGCATTCATTGCGCCAGGTATCCTCCATCCACAACCATCGCTGTTCCGGTCACCCAGCGAGCCGCCGGAGACAACAGGTAATTGACCGCATAGGCTATGTCCAGCGGCTCACCAAACCCCAGCGGGTGCTTCTGCTCAACCACGGCCATGGAATCGATACCGACCAGATCTTCAAGCTTGCGGGTCATTTCGGTTCGCACTATGCCCGGCGCAATGGCATTGACCCTTATTCCGTCTCTGGCCAGTTCAAGTGCCGCAGCGCGGACCATCGATTCCACTGCGCCTTTACTGGCGCAGTAGGCCATCAGGGAAGGCTGGGCGGCCTGAGCCATCACCGATGAAAGCAGAACAATACTAGCCCCTTGAACGAAGACGCCTTTCTGCCTGAATGACTTTATCAGCGAAAAGCCAGAGGTCACGTTGGTGGCAAATACCGTTTCCCATTGCTCGATTGCCAAGGCTCGAATCGGCAGCGGCATCTGTACACCGGCAGCATGCACCAGCCCGTCGAAAGGCCCGTAGGTGCTGGCCAGGGTTTTCATCCAGGCCGGGACTGCGTGCCCGTCAAGCAAGTCAAAAGGCTCGACCCCGTGACTCTCACCGTGAAGCTGGCGCCTTGTTGCTTCAAGCCGTTCGGTGTTCCTGGCAACCAGTACCACCCGGGCGCCCTGCTGGCTCAGCCATATCGCAACCTGGCTGCCGATGCCGGAAGAGGCACCTGTGACCATGATCAATTTGCCGCTTAATGAAAACGGATTACTCACCACCCAACGTTCCTCTTCAGGGCTGACCGGCACCGCCTGGAAAACCCCTGATCGCTTATGACTCTGTAACGAGACCGATGACGTCATCCACACTCTTGCAAGCGTTGAGACGGTTGGCCGACAGGTTCTTATCCAGCCGTTCATTCGCAAGCGACATGAAGGTCAGGACCGCAATGGAGTCCCAATCCAGACTTTGTTCTTTGCTCAAGGTGCCTTCGCCTGCTTCCATCGCTTCTTCGATCAGCTTAAGTACTTTGTCTTCCATATCGATGCTCCCGGACAGCCTGCTATTGGATTAAAACGCGCGCCGACCAAAGCCTGCGCCTGACAGGACGTTAGCAATAATCGAACCAAGCCATTGAGCACACGGGGAAGCCCCTGTTACCGGGCTGGACAGGGGCAAAAGGCAGGCATTGAGGACACGAAAGTCAAAAACATGACAGGCTTATCGACAACGGGATAACGCAAGTGCGCGGCACCGCGTCAATATAATGCTGGTGCGCGGCTGTCTCATATTTCGCAGCAATTGCAGTTCGGGTTTCAGGGCAGATAAATGCTGAACATTGCCCCGCCCAGCACGCCGCCGTTGGCGATTTCGATTCGCCCGCGCATGCCGTTGCGCACATGCAGCCGGGCAATGTGCGCAGCAAAGTACAAGCCCAGGCCGGTACTGCCACTGCCCTGATTGATGCCCTGCACGTATTCGGTTTGACGCTCGATCAGATACGCCGGGTAACCGGGACCATCGTCATTGAGGGTGATCTTCAACTGACCGCCTTCTTCACCGATGCTGATCACGATCTGCTCGCGGGCAAAGCCGATGGCATTGACGATGATATTGCCGACCACCGAGCCCACCAGTTCACGGTCAAAAAAGCCCAAGGGGCTCATGTCATCGATTTCATAGCGCGCGGCGATACCGCGGCTGGCCAGCACGTCCTGATGGTGCGCCAGCTGCGCTTCGATGAAATCGTCCAGTTCGTGGTAATCCGGACGCAACGGCAGTTGATTGACACCGAGTTTGTATAGGCCCAGCAGTTGCACGAGCATGCCGTTGAGATTGGCGAACTCATAGTCGATGACGCCCTGTTCCGGCATGTCACGCTGCTGACCGGAAAGCTTCGCCAGCCACTCGCTGTGCGCCTGTGTCAGGGTCGCCAGCGAGTTTTTCATGTCGTGCACGGTGGAGGCGATCACCATGGAAAAGTCGAGGCCCTGCTCTGTCTCTTCACTCATGCGCCAAACGCCCTCTCCCTGAGTTTCTGGTAACGCTCATAACGCGGATCGCTTTCCGGAATCTTGCCCAGCACCTTCAGGCTGGCACGGCATTCGTCAATGCCGGCCTGCCCGAGGTTCTGCCCCGGATGAAGCAGCGACTGCACCATGTTCAGCACAATACTGATGTTCTTCGGCTGCAAGCCCAGCGCGCTGCGGAAAAACGCCTGCGCCTCGGTGAGGTTGCCGGCCTTGTAACTGCGCACGCCTTGCAGGTTGAAATCGATTGCAGCCTTGCTGGCGCCCAGAATCGCGGGATCGTCGGTCATGTTGGCGACGCTTTTCATCACCGCCGGATCATCGCCATAGGCTTCAGCACAGCTCTTCAAAACACTGGCGCCCGCTTCTTCCTGCCCCAGCTTCTTGAGCTGCGCAGCCACCATCAGGGCGGCATCGGCACTGAGCACCTGCTCCATGCCATCGAGCCTGGTCATCGCCTGTTCGGTGAGCTTGGCTGCGGTTTCCGGGTCCGAGTGCTGCAGGCTGGCAGCCTTCATCAGGCGGGTGCGCACTTGCAGACCTTCGTCGTCGGTATGTTCCTTGGCAACGTCGACAAGGGCGTTGTTGATCTCGACACGCGTGCGCGCATCCAGCCCCTGCTCGCCGCCCTTGCTGATCAGAGCATGTGCCAGACCCAGGTTGGTTTCCGGGTCCTTGAAGCGCGAATGCTGTCCTTGGGAAACCGCCTGGCGATAAGCTTTGGAGGCACTTTCAAAATCCTCGTTGCCCAGCGCCAGCTTGCCCAGCAGCTTCTGTCGACGGACTGCCAGAGGCGACAGGCGCACAGCGCTTTCCAGAACCGTCTGCGCCCGCTTGGCATCGCCAAGCGCCACCAGCACATCAGCCAGGCCGTCGAATAGCGCCGGCATGGCCGGAAACGCCTTGATTGCCTGTTCATAGACGGCCTGCGCTTCGGCAGTCTTGCCGCGTTTCAGCAGCAGACTGCCCAACGCGCCGTAGGCCCACGGCGTGGCACGATCAGCCAGAATGGTCTTGAGAAAAGCTTCCAGTGGCTCGTTCTGCTTCAAATCACGCAAGGCATCCGCCTTGTAGCGCAAGCACAACGGCGCATAACGCGGGTCCTGCTCGATCAGCTTGTTGCACGCGGCCAGTACCTCGGCCGGTTTGCGCCGGTCGAGGGCCTGCAGAATCGGCTTGAGCAAGGTCTTGCGCTGCACCAGCTTTTCCAGGCGCTGGGCCAGCCCGGCACGGTTGAACGGCTTGGTCAGGTAACCGTCCGGCTCCCACTCAAGCGCACTCATGACCATCGCCTGACTGTTTTCGGCAGTGACCATAATGAATACGCTTTCGTAACTCAGCAGCCGCTCGACCATCAAGTCTTCCAGCACCTGCTGGCCATTCTTGCGGCCATCACCCAGATTGAAGTCGTGCAATACGAAGTCATAACGCTTTTGCGAGCACATGCGCAGCGCCTGCTCGCCGGTGTCGGCGGTATCCACTTCCTTGACGCCCAGTTCACGCAGCATCGACCGCACTGAACTGCGAAAGTCAGAGAAGTCATCAACGATAAGAAAGCTTTTTTGGTTGTACGCCAGCATCCGGATTCCTGCACAGGAGAGGGTGAAAATATGAGACCCACGGCCTGAAAACCACTCAGACCCGACTCGGCAGCCCATTTTTCAGGACGCACATAATAACTGATGGCAACATGCCATAACACAGTTCGCCGTTGCCGCCCTCTCCGCAACAAGCCACGCGGTTCAGGGCAACACTCAGTTTTTCGACCATACGGGCAGAAACTGTAGAACGAACATCAACTTCGCGCATTGTCCGGGCGGCAGGCATGCAGACATTTTGCGTGCTGGATCGTAATTGCAGGAGCAGGAAGGGAGTTTTAGCGGAGGCTCATCACCTTTCGTTCATGCCAGCGCGCGGCGCCAGCATGAACAGGTGTTTCGGGCAGGTTTACACCCAGCCATCGTTCTTCTTGCGACCCTTGGTCAACGCCGGAAGGATCAGGCCCACCAGCAGGCCTGCACCGGCAATGCTGCCGCCATAGACCATGTAGCGCATCATCACCTGCTTGTTCTCGTCGCCGAGCCGCGCCTGAGTGGCACGCAATTCGGCCTGAGAATCAGCCAGTTGATCGTTAAGGGTCTTGGTGCGGGCTTCCAGTTCGTCGACCAGTTTCTTGCGCGCATCAAGAGTCTCTTGCATACCTTGCACACGGGTCTTCCAAGTATTGTCGATGCCTGCCAGTTGATCGGTCAGCTCGGTGACCTGCTGGGTCAGTTGCGGCACACGCTCGGCCTGACCAGGCACCTCCTGCAGGTCAGTGCTGGGGATCCACACCGTGGAACCGCCTTCGCCGCGCACCTGGCTGAACTTGCCCGAAGAGCTGAGCAGCTCGACCTTCTGCCCGGATTTCAGCGTCCCCACAATCCGATGATCATCGGTTGGTCCGCTGCGTACGTAGGTGGTGAGGCTGTCGCTGACCCAGCGATCGCTGCCTGCGGCCTGCGCGTTGCCAGGAACGACAACGGTCAATGCAGCGCCAAACAGGCCTGCGCCGAGCAAGCGACGCGAAACAGCGAACAGGCCAGGGGCTCGGGAAAGAAGTGCGGAGAAATGACGAGACATGGCGATAATTATCTTTATCTGAAATGAAAATAAAGCCTCGTTTAACGGGCCGGCTAAGGATGGGAGCGGCAGGCGATCAAAGGTTTTGCAACTCCTGCCCGGACGGAATGTCTGCCTATCAGGCGCGCTTAAAAGCACCTGATGATCCCTTTCGTGCAGGCCGTCCAGAAAGTCCATCAGCTAACAGACTCCGTTAACGGGGTCAGGTTCACTATTGCCCGTTGTACGCGTCAAAATTCAGCCGCACGGTCATGCCGGGCAAGTGCCTGCTTTCAAAAGAATTCGCTTGCCGATTCAATCCTACGATGGCGCACAAAGGCTCAAACAGGGGACGTCTGCGGTCCGGCGTTTGCTTTCCCGGCCAAGTGCTGTAGAAAAGGCTCCACAGGGGTGAATGTTCTCAATGTTCACCATCCTGATGCTCGACTGCATCGCTCTAATGGAAAATAGAATGATCCCAAGACAAGTGATTAACGCCACCGTAAGCCCGAAAGGCAGCCTTGAAACCCTGTCCCAGCGTGAAGTGCAACAACTCAGCGCGGCCGGTTCAGGCAGCACCTACACCCTGTTTCGCCAGTGCGCCCTGGCCATTCTCAATACTGGCGCCCACGTCGATAACGCCAAGACCATTCTTGAGGCGTACGAAAGCTTTGAAGTACGAATTCATCAGCAGGATCGCGGTGTGCGCCTGGAGCTGCTCAACGCTCCGGCCGATGCGTTTGTCGATGGTGAAATGATCGCCAGCACCCGCGAGATGCTGTTCAGCGCCCTGCGTGACATCGTTTACACCGAAAGCGAACTGGACAGCCAGCGCATCGACCTGAGCAATTCTCAGGGCATCACCGATTACGTGTTCCACCTGCTGCGCAATGCCCGCACGCTGCGCGCTGGCGTAGAGCCGAAGATGGTGGTGTGCTGGGGTGGTCACTCGATCAACACTGAAGAATACAAATACACCAAGAAAGTCGGCCATGAACTGGGCCTGCGCAGCCTGGATATCTGCACCGGCTGCGGCCCTGGCGTAATGAAAGGCCCGATGAAGGGCGCGACTATTGCCCACGCCAAGCAACGCATTGTCGGCGGTCGCTATCTGGGCCTGACCGAGCCGGGCATCATTGCGGCCGAAGCACCCAACCCGATCGTCAACGAGCTGGTGATCCTGCCGGACATCGAAAAACGTCTCGAAGCCTTCGTGCGCGTTGGCCACGGCATCATCATCTTCCCCGGTGGCGCCGGCACGGCTGAAGAGTTCCTCTATCTGCTTGGCATTCTGATGCACCCGGACAACAAGGACGTACCGTTCCCGGTAATCCTGACCGGTCCGAAAAATACCGAGCCGTACCTGCAACAGCTGCACGCGTTCGTCGGTGCCACGCTGGGTGAAGAAGCGCAGCGTCATTACCAGATCATCATCGACAACCCGGCAGACGTCGCCCGGCAGATGACTCAGGGCCTGAAAGAAGTGAAGCAGTTCCGCCGCGAGCGTAATGACGCGTTTCACTTCAACTGGCTGCTGAAGATCGAAGAAAGCTTCCAGCACCCTTTCGATCCGACTCACGAGAACATGTCGAAGCTGCAACTGAACCACGACGTGCCCACTCACGAGCTGGCCGCCAACCTGCGCCGGGCGTTTTCCGGGATTGTCGCGGGCAACGTCAAGGACAAGGGCATTCGCCTGATCGAGGAGCACGGTCCTTATCAGATTCAAGGCGATCCTTCGATCATGGGGCCGCTGGACAAGCTGCTGCAGGCGTTTGTCGATCAGCACCGGATGAAGTTGCCCGGTGGCGCGGCCTACGTGCCGTGCTATCAGGTCGTGGCCTGATCCCACGGCAATAATCGGCAGACAAACGGGGCGCTCTTTAGCGCCCCGTTTCTATTTCTGCTGACGAAACGCTTTGGGCGACTGCCCGGTGGCGCGTTTGAAGAAGCGCGAAAAATAAGCGGGTTCGGAAAACCCGAGGCTGTCGGACACCTGATTGATGGTCATGGTGGTGTAGATCAGGTTGCGCCTGGCCTCCAGCAACAGCCGCTGGCTGATGATCTGCAAAGCCGACTGGTTGCACAGGCGCCGACACAGCGAATTCAAATGCGCGGCGCTGATGCCCATGGCCTGCGCATGCTGGTGAATGGACCAGTGCTCGCGAAAACTCGCCTCCAACTGATGCATGAACACCTGCAAATGCTCACGGCCGCGGTCCATGGCGTGAATTTCTTCGCCAGCATGCTCGCTGCTGCGCCGACTGAGCCAGACCACCAGCACGTTGATCAATGAATGCAGCATCAGATCGCGACCAGCCCTGGGCTGCCGGTACTCGCGGGCGATGGCGCTGAACAGCGTATCAACGTAATGGCTGTCCGCCGCTAGCTCGTAACACCGTGCCGTGCGCATTGCCGAGCTGTCGAGTGCCGTCTCAAGCTGCTCCACCAAGGGTTTGGCCAGACTGAGAATGTGCCCCTGAATATCTTCGGCAAACCTGAAGGTGTGCACGCTTAACGCCGGAACCACCTGCAGCGAAGGTGTCTCGACCTCGGTGACCACATCCTCGACCTTGAGCATCGCCCTGCCGGACTGCACATACAGCAACTGCACCAGATCTCCATGGCGATGCGGCTTGATCTCCCATTCGTGCATCTTGCTGCGCTCGGGGATCGACTCGCAATGGATCAGGTCCGGGGTCGGCCAGGCCGCGGTTTCCCCGTAAAGCTTGAACACCGGTATCGTTGCAGTGGCAGGTCTGGCCATGTGTTCTTCTCCCGTCCTGACCCTCGAAAAGTCCAGATAATGCGTCGAATATTGCCTTCTTATCTCGATGGCATCCATTAAAAATGCAGGAGACAAAAACAATCATATCCCGCTGATGACACTTGGCAGGGATCAAAAACAGGACCATCGCCATGAAAACCCAGGTTGCCATTATCGGTTCAGGCCCTTCAGGGCTGCTGCTTGGCCAACTGCTGCAGCGTGCCGGCATCGACAACGTGATTGTCGAGCGCAAGGACCCCGATTACATCCTCTCGCGCATCCGCGCCGGCGTGCTTGAGCAAGGCATGACCGACCTGTTGCGTGAAGCAGGCGTCAGCGAACGAATGGACGCCGAGGGCTTGATTCATGACGGTTTCGAGCTGGCCTTCGACGGGCGCTGTGAGCGCATCGACCTGAAAACCCTGACCGGTGGCAGAACCGTGATGGTTTACGGCCAGACTGAAGTCACCCGCGACTTGATGGCCGCGCGCGCAGCAGCAGGTGCGATGACTGTCTATGACGCGTCTGACGTGAACATCCACGATCCAAAAACCGACAGTCCCTATGTGACGTTCGTGAAAGACGGCGAAACCGTGCGCCTGGACTGCGACTACATTGCCGGCTGCGACGGTTTCCATGGTGTATCGCGGCAATCGATTCCTTCTGAAACGCTGAAAATCTTCGAGCGCGTTTACCCGTTTGGCTGGCTCGGCGTGCTGGCCGACACGCCGCCGGTCAATGAGGAGTTGGTCTACGCCAATCACCCGCGTGGCTTTGCCCTGTGCAGCATGCGCTCGGCCATCCGTACCCGCTATTACGTGCAGGTCAGTGCCGAAGAGAAGGTCGAAGACTGGTCGGATGATCGCTTCTGGACCGAACTCAAAGCCCGTCTGCCCGAGCATCTGGCAGACCGCCTGGTGACCGGTCCGTCCATCGAGAAAAGCATCGCGCCGCTGCGCAGCTTCGTGGTGGAGCCCATGCAGTATGGCCGTCTGTTCCTGCTCGGCGATGCTGCGCACATTGTCCCGCCTACCGGCGCCAAGGGACTGAACCTGGCGGCCAGCGATGTCAGCACGCTGTACCGGATTCTGCTCAAGGTTTACCGCGAGGGCCGCACCGACCTGCTGGAAAAGTATTCGCAAATCTGCCTGCGCCGCGTGTGGAAGGCCGAGCGTTTTTCCTGGTGGATGACCTCGGTGCTGCACAACTTCCCCGATACCGATGCGTTCAGCCAGCGCATCCAGCAAACCGAACTGGACTACTACGTCGGCTCGCAAGCCGGGCGCAGGACCATTGCAGAAAATTATGTGGGTTTGCCGTATGAGGCGATTGAGTAGCGTATTTCACCTATTGCGTATGAGGACGCAGAGCGTCCTGAAAAGCATGCCGACGCCGAGCGTCGCACGATAGCGGTAGTGAGCTCTGCGTCCGGTCTTGAGCAGTTTCGCCAAGAGGATGCGCAGCCACCTGATGCAGGCCTGCGCAGAGCCCTGCGTTGTGCAATCACACAACGCACGCCCTCCACAGCCGTGCAAAACCCCAAAGCGTTTTCATGGGCACCACCCTATGATCGGCAGTGCACCTGACAGCTCCATAGCTGCATAAAAACAACAAGCACAGAGGAACACACGCCATGACCGCTACCTCGACCCACGAGGCGGGCGACGCTGACCGCAATCATGTCTACCGTCGTATCACCCTGCGCCTTATCCCGTTTATCTTCATCTGCTACCTGTTCAATTACCTGGACCGCGTGAATGTCGGCTTCGCCAAGCTGCAGATGCTCGACGCCCTGAGTTTCAGCGAGACTGTCTATGGCCTCGGTGCCGGTATCTTCTTCATTGGCTACGTGCTGTGCGGCTTGCCCAGCAATCTGGCGCTGAACCGCTTCGGGCCGCGCCGCTGGATCGGCCTGATGATGATTACCTGGGGCATCTTCTCGACCTGCCTGCTGTTCGTCACCACGCCGGTCGAGTTCTACGTACTGCGCTTTCTGACCGGCATGGCAGAAGCCGGTTTCTTCCCCGGCATTGTGCTGTACCTCTCGCGCTGGTACCCAAACCAGAGGCGTGGGCGGATCATGGCACTGTTCATGTCGGCCATTCCGGTCTCCGGGCTGTTGGGCGGTCCGTTTTCCGGCTGGATCCTCAACCACTTCGCCGCGGGTCAGGGCGGCATGGCGGGCTGGCAGTGGATGTTCCTGATTCAAGGCCTGCCGACCGTGGCGCTCGGTGTGCTGGCGTTCGTTCTGCTGTGTGACAAGGTCGAGGACGCACGCTGGCTGACGCCCGAACAGCGTCAGCGGGTCAAGACCGATATCACCAACGATGAACTGAGCCGTCCGGTGCAGGGTAAAAGCTCGGTGGCTTCGGTACTGAGCATGCCGTTCATATGGATTCTGGGCTTTATCTATTTCTGCATTCAGAGCGGCGTCTACGCAATCAACTTCTGGCTGCCGTCAATCATCAAGAATCTCGGTTTCAGCGATGCCTTGGTGATCGGCTGGATCAGCGCCGTGCCTTACCTGATGGCAGGCGTGTTCATGCTGCTGGTCGGCCGCTCCGCCGACCTGCGCAATGAGCGTCGTTGGCATTTGGTGGTGCCGATGCTGATGGGCGCCACGGGCCTGATCATCGCCGCCAACTTCGCGACAGTGCCCATCATCGCCATTCTCGGCCTGACCATCGCGACCATGGGTGCCCTCACCAGCCTGCCAATGTTCTGGCCCTTGCCAACCGCACTGCTCAGCGCCAGCGTTGCAGCGGGCGGGCTGGCGCTGATCAACTCGATCGGCCAGATGGCAGGTTTCCTCAGCCCGTATCTGGTGGGCTGGATCAAGGACCAGACCGGCTCGACCACTCTGGCGCTGTACTCGCTGGCCGCGCTGACCATCGTCGGCAGCCTGGTGGCCTTGCGAGTCAGTCGTCAATCGACAGGCAAGGTTGCGGCGACCGCCTGAACTTAACTACACCGTTCTCTTGAGCCAGGCCATGTGCCTGGCTTTTTGATTGAACCTGTCACTTTCAGGCAGAAACCCTACCAAAACATGAAAAAAACGATCAAAACGCTTGCCAGAAATGATTGATTCAATCATTATCGTTTTACTAAAAATAAAACGAGAACCTGGCCATGCAATTTCGCGGCATCATTCCAGCTCTGGTCACACCCTTCACTGCTGATCAGCAACTCGACGAGCAGGCCCTGCGTAATCTGATCGAAAACCTCCTGAATGCAGGCGTTCACGGGCTTTTCGTACTGGGCACCAATGGCGAATTCTTTACCCTTTCCGAATCGGAAAAACTCAAAATCGCTCGAATCACTGTCGAAGCCGCGGCAGGACGTGTGCCGGTTGTGGTCGGTACCGGCGCGTTCGCTACGCATGAAGTGATTGAAATGAACAAAAAGATGATTGATGTGGGCGCAGATGCCCTGTCGATCATCACGCCGTACTTCAACGCCATCAGCCAGTCCGAGCTGATCAAGCACTACACCGCCGTCGCCGACGCTTCCGAGCTGCCGCTGATGATGTACAACATCCCGGCCAAGACCGGCATGTCGATCGGCATCGGTGCCGTGGCAACCCTCAGCCAGCATCCGCAGATCAAGGGCATCAAGGACAGCGCCGGCAATTTCGACGCACTGGTGCAGATGATGCAGTACCGCAGCGACGACTTTGCGGTGTTCGCCGGAACCGACTCGCTGATCTACTGGAACCTGCTGGCTGGCGGTGACGGCGCTATTGCCGCAACCGCCAACGCCGTGCCGGAGGTGGTCATGTCGATCTGGAACAACTTCCAGTCAGGCAACCACGAAGCGGCCCGTGCCGCGCAGGAAGCCCTGCGCCCGCTGCGCGATGCCTTCGCGCTGGGCACCATGCCGGTGGTGCTGAAAACCGCAACGCAACTGCTCAATGTCCCGGTCGGCCCATGCCGTGCGCCCGTGCAGCCGCTCGATGCCGCCGCACTGGAAAAACTCCAGAACCTGCTGGCCGTCTACCGCCAAGCCTGAGGTAATCGCGATGTCTGCTACCTACCACTTCCAGACTGTGAAACATGTGCTCCACGGTCCCGGCAGCCTCGACCTGCTGAGCGAAAAACTGCCGCTGCTCGATGTACCTGTAAAAAGCGTGATTCTGGTTACCCAGAACGCCATGCATAACCTGGGGGTTACCCAGCGCGTCACCGAACAACTCAGTGCGCAGAATATCCGTGTGCACATGCTTGATAACGTCGAAATAGAACCGACGCTGGAAAATATCGAGCGGGTATTCCGCGAAGATGTCGCGCCGCACGCCCCGGACGCCCTGATCGCGATTGGCGGGGGCAGCGTGCTGGATGCCGCCAAGCTGTTCGCCGTCATGCTGACCAACGACACACCGCTCAGAGACCTGCTGGGCATCGACAAGGTGACTCACCCCGGCAAGCCTATGGTGCTGGTCCCGACCACGTCCGGTACGGGGTCGGAAGTGACACCCAATGCCATCGTCACTCTGCCCGATGAAGAACTGAAGATAGGCGTCGTCAGCCGTCATCTGCTGCCGACGCTGGTCATTCTCGACCCGCTGCTGACCCTCAGCCTGCCGCGCCCGATCACCGCCGCGACCGGCATGGATGCCTTCACCCACTCGCTGGAGTCCTTCATCTCCACCAAGGCCAACCCGATCAGCGATGCGTTTGCGCTGGAATCGATGCGCCTGATCGCAGGCAGCATTGTCGAAGCCTGGCAACAACCGGAATCGGTTCGCGCACGTGGCGACATGCTGCTGGGCTCGATGTATGGGGGCCTGGCGCTGACCGCCGCCGGAACCGCAGCGGTGCATGCACTGGCTTACCCGCTGGGTGGCAAGTTTCACGTCACCCACGGCGTGGCCAACGCCATGCTGTTGCCCCACGTGATGGCTTTCAACCTGGACAGCTGCGCCGAACGCCTCAAGCGCGCGGCACTGGTCTGCGGCGTGGCGCAGCAGGACGACAGTAACGAGACCGCTGCTCACAAGCTGATCGAACAGATTCGCCAATGGACCCAGGTGCTGAACATCCCACAGAACCTGCGTGAATTCGGGGTTGCCGAAGAGCATCTGGCGGACATGGCGGTAGCGGCTTCCAAGGTCACACGCCTGATGGCCAATAACCCCAAAGCCCTCAGCCTGGATGATATCCAGCAACTGTATCGGTGCCTGCTGCCATGAGCCGCGCCGAATTTCCGGGCCTGCTGATCATTGCTGACGACCTGTCGGGGGCAGCCGATTGCGCAGCGGACTTTGCTTCACGGATCGACACTCACGTGGTCCTGACCGGCAATGCCAAAGACTTGTCGGGGGTGATCGCCATTGATGCCGACTCACGTCGCCTTGACCCGCAACAGGCCGCCGATCAGAACCGCGCAGCCCTGCAACAGCAGTCCCGAACCGGGATGGCGCTGTACAAGAAAATCGACTCCACACTGCGCGGCAACGTCGCCAGTGAGGTCGATGCCTTGCAAGGCCTGCGCGGCATGGCGCTGGTCGCTCCGGCGTTCCCGGCCATGAAACGCACGACCGTTCAGGGTGTGCAATTGATTGACGGTGTGCCGGTCGATCAGAGCGATGTCTGGCGCAACGAGAACCTGCACGGCACCGGCAACCTGCTGGATCTGTTTGTCGCGCAGGGCCTGCGTACCCAGTGGCTCGGCCTGGACACCCTGCGTGATCCTTCACGGCTCAAAACCACATTGCGCAACGCACTTGAACAGGGTGTACAGGCGCTGGTCTGCGATGCACAACTGGACAGTGACCTGCTGCGACTGGCCCTGGCATCGGTGGCCTGGCATGACGAACTGTTCTGGGTCGGCTCTGCCGGGCTGGCTCGCCATCTGCCGCACGCCTTTGGGCTGGCCGAAGCCTTGCCGATCAAGGTCGAGCCGCGTTCACCGGTGCTGACCGTGGTGGGCAGCATGTCCCGGCATTCCCAGGCCCAGGCCGACCGGCTCGCACAGGCCAGCAAGCCACTGTGCCTGACACTGCAACCGGCAATGTTACTCAATGAAGATGCGCACGCCGAGCGCGCCGCAGCGTACCTGCAACTCCAAGAGCATCTGGCTACCGGGCGAGATGTGCTGGTACGCCTTGATCAACAACAACGCGACCCGGCGCAGGCGGCCATGTTGAGCAACGCGCTGGCGCAGTGGCTGGCCCCCGCCCTGCCCCATGCCGGTTCAGTGGTAGCCACCGGTGGCGAAACCGCCAGAGCCATTCTGATTGCAGCGGATATCAAACGCTTGACGCTGTTTGGCGAACTGGCCACCGGCGTGGTTCTGGCCGAGGCCCGACTGGGCAAGCACACGTTCAATGTCGTGACCAAAGCCGGGGGGTTCGGCAACCCCGACACCTTGCTCACCGCCTGGCAAATGCTCCACGCACCGGCTGCGACCGGCACCCCTTTCAACGAGGAAGCTTCCTATGTCTGAGCGTCTGTCTGAACGTCCCGTCATTGGTATCACCATGGGCGACGCCGCCGGGGTGGGACCGGAAATCATCATGAAAATGCTCACCCACGCCTCGGTGTACGCCACCTGCCGTCCGCTGGTGATCGGCGATGCCCAACGCCTGGAAGACGCCAACCGCATCGTCGGCAGCCAGTTGCGCGTCAACAGCATCGCCAGCCCTGCAGAAGCCCGTTTCATCCAGGGCACCGTGGACTGCATCGATCTGGACCTGATACCCGCTGACCTGCCCTACGGCAAACTGTCGGCGGTGGCCGGCAATGCAGCGTTCCGCTACATCGAGCGCACCGTGCAGCTGACTCAGGCCGGAGAGCTGGACGCCATATGCACCGCCCCCCTGAACAAGGAAGCGCTGCACGCAGGCGGGCATATCTTCCCCGGCCACACCGAAATGCTCGCGCACCTGCTGGGCATCGAAGAAGTCTCGATGATGTTGATGACCCCGACCTTGCGCGTCATTCACGTCACGACGCACATCGGCATCATCGACGCCATTGCGCGGATCGAGCCAGGGCTGGTCAAGCGCACCATAGAACGCGCCCGGGAAACCCTGATCCGCGCCGGTATCGAAAATCCGTTGATCGCGGTGTGCGGCATCAACCCGCATGCCGGGGAAAACGGCCTGTTCGGTTATGGCGAGGAAGCCACCAAGATTCAGCCCGCAATCGATGAACTGCACGCCCGCGGCTGGCGTGTGGAAGGCCCGCTGCCCGCCGACACGCTGTTTTTCCGCGCCGGACGTGGCGACTTCGATGCAGTGGTTGCGATGTACCACGACCAGGGCCACGGCCCGGTCAAGGTCATGGGCCTGGAAGCCGGCGTCAACGTAACCATCGGCCTGCCAGTGATTCGTACCTCGGTGGACCACGGCACCGCCTTCGATATTGCCGGCAAAGGCATTGCCGACGAACGCAGCCTGATCGAAGCCATGCGTCAGGCCGTGGAATTGGCAACCCGTAAACGCGACACCCGCAATTCCATCGCCGTCTGAGGCCGCTGCACTGACAGCAGCGGCCTATCCGAGCGGCACCCCATAACGCGCCAGAACAACAACAATGGAGCGAGACTGATGGATACCTTCAACGCGCAAGACACCTCGATCATCATCGGCATGGTGGTCGTCTATATCGTCATAACCACCTGGATGAGCATGCGCCTGCGCAGCAAGACCAGCGAGCAATACATGGTCGCCTCGCGCACCATGCCCGCCTTCGTCGTCGGCGTGCTGATGATGTCCGAGTTCATCGGTGCAAAGTCGACGGTCGGTACGGCACAGGCCGCATTCGAGAGTGGTTTTGCCGCCTCCTGGTCGGTGATCGCCGCGGCCATCGGCTTCCCGCTGTTCGGCCTGTTGATGGCGCGCAAACTGTATAGCTCCGGCGAGTTCACCATTTCCGGCTTCATCGCCAAAAAGTACGGCACCTCCACCAAGCTCGCGGTCTCGATCATCATGATCTACGCGCTGTTGCTGGTGAACGTCGGCAACTACGTCAGCGGCGCGGCAGCCATTGCCACGGTCCTGAAGATCAACCTGACCACCGCGGCGTTCATCACGGCGATCATCAGCACGCTGTACTACGTGTTTGGCGGTCTGAAAAGCGTGGCCTACATGAGCATCCTGCACACCGGGGTGAAATACATCGGTGTATTGATCGTACTGGGCGTGGCGTTGAAAATGACCGGTGGCTTCAGCCCCGTGGTGCAGAACATGCCCGAGCATTACTTCACGTGGGACGGGGCCATCGGCGGCTCGAAAATCATGGCCTGGATCATCGGCACGGTCGGCGCGATTTTCTCCACGCAGTTCATCATTCAGGCCATCTCCTCGACCCAGAATCAGAACGCGGCACGCCGCTCGACCTTCTACGCCTCGCTGCTGTGCATCCCGATTGCCCTGGCGCTGGGCTTCATCGGTGTCGCCTCCAAATACCTGCACCCGGAAATGAGCAGCCTGTACGCCCTGCCGATCTTCCTGCAATCGATGAGCCCGGTATTGGCTGGCGTCGTGACCATCTCGCTGGTTGCCTCGATTTTCGTCAGCGTCAGCACCGTGGCACTGGCCATCGCCTCGCTGGTGGTCCGTGACTTCTACGTACCGTGGCGCAAACCGTCGGTGGATCAGGAGTTCAAGACCACGCGCCTGATTGCACTGGTGATCGGTTTCGTGCCGCTGTTCTTCGTATTCTTCGTGCCCGAGATCCTTAACCTGTCGTTCTTTACCCGTGCCCTGCGCCTTTCGATTGCCGTGGTCGCCATGATCGCGATCTACCTGCCGTTCTTCGGTTCGGGCCGAGGCGCTACCCTGGGGTTGATCGCTTCAGCCATCACCACCAGCGTCTGGTATCTGCTGGACAACCCCTACGGCATCGACAACATGTATATCGCGCTGGTGACACCGGCTATCGTCATTGCCATCGAGCGCCTGCTGCCGCAGTCCGCGTCGTCCAAACCTGCTCAAACCGAGGTTCCTCATGCCAACCGCTGATACCCGCCAGGACGCATTCCTGCCAACGCCTTACGCGCAGAACCATGCCGCGAACCTGCACGAGCTGGCCGACGGCACGCTGCTGTGTACCTGGTTCGCCGGTACTCAGGAGGGCATGGCCGACATCTTCGTGCTGCTGTCGCGCCGCGACCCGGCCACCGGCGTCTGGAGCGAGCCGCAGAAAATGTCCGAAGATTCGTCCCGCTCGGAACAGAACCCGATTCTGTTCCAGGCACCCGGTGGCCCGTTGTGGCTGATCTGGTCAGCACAGATTTCCGGCAATCAGGAGACCGCCATCATCCGCCGTCGTCTGTCACTGGATAACGGCCAAAGCTGGGGGCCGATTGATACCCTGTTCGACGAGCCCGGCACCTTTGTGCGCCAGCCGCCAGTGGTGCTGGATAACGGCGACTGGTTGCTACCGGTCTGGTACTGCATCACCGGGCCCGGCGAAAAGTGGGTCGGCAACCATGATGTCAGCGCGGTGATGATCTCCACCGATCAAGGCCACAGCTGGACGCGCCACGATGTGCCGGACAGCACTGGCAGCGTGCACATGAATGTTCATCAATTGCCGGATGGCAGCCTGCTCGGCCTGTTCCGCAGCCGCTGGGCGGACTTCATCTACAGCAGCCGCTCAACCGACCGTGGCCGCTCCTGGAGCGCCCCGACGCCGACCGAACTGCCTAACAACAACTCGTCGATCCAGTTCGTGAAGCTGGCGACCGACGAACTGGCCCTGGTCTACAACCCGGTCAGTGCCGAAGGCCACGCCCAGCGCCGGGCCTCGCTGTACGACGAAATCGAGGATGAGGGCGACGACCGCGTCACACCGGGCGCACGTCAGGACGGCAAGGCAGCGGTGTGGGGCATCCCCCGCGCACCGATGAGCCTGGCGATCTCCCGCGACGGCGGGCACAGCTGGCCGACCCGGCTGGACCTGGAGCTGGGTGACGGCTTCTGCCTGACCAACAACTCGCAGGAAAAGCTCAATCGCGAGTTCTCCTACCCCAGCATCATTCAGGCCGCCGATGGCAGCCTGCACGTCGCGTTCACCTACTTCCGGCAGAAGATCAAGCATGTCCACCTGCCGCTGAACGCGATCCGCTGACCCACCCGCGTCGATTGGCCTGTTGCTGATCGACGCCTTTGCGGAACCCATGTCATGCCCGAACCGATTCAGTCCGTACTCGTCACCGGTGCCAGCTCCGGCATCGGCAAAGCCATTGTCACGCGCCTGCTGGAACAGGGCCTGCAGGTCACCGGTCTGAGCCGTCGTGCGCCGGACCTGCAACACCCGAACTTCACCTGGCGCGAGTGCGACCTCAATGACTTCGCCGCGCTGGACAAGGCGCTGCAACAGACGCCGCACATCGATGCGCTGATCCATGCGGCAGGCTTCATGCGCACCGCGCCGTTGGGCGAGCTGAACGATGCCGATGGCCAGGCCATGTGGCATCTGCATGTCGCCGCTGCCAGTCACATGGTCAACGCGCTGTACCCACGGCTGCGCGCCGGTTCGCGGATTCTGATGATCGGCAGCCGGACCATGCAGGGTGCGGCCGGGCGCAGTCAGTACGCTGCCAGCAAAGCGGCGCTGCAAGGCATGGTTCGTTCCTGGGCCATCGAACTGGCGCCACGCGGCATCACCGTCAACCTGATCGCCCCCGGTGCCACCGAAACGCCCATGTTGCAGGCCCCCGGACGCAGTGGCACGCCACCGCGAAAACCGCCCATCGGCCGTTTTGTGCAACCGGATGAAATCGCCGGTCTGGCGGCGTTTCTGCTTGGCCCCGACGCGGGTGCAATTACCGGGCAAAGCCTGGTGGTGTGCGGCGGTGCGTCGTTGTAAGGTTGCATCCCGTTTCCAGGCTTTAACACAAGGGCTGTAATGAAAGTCGCCAACCGTCGTCAAGCGATACTCGAACTGGTTCTTTCCGGCAAATCCAACGTGGACGAGCTGTGCACCCAACTCGGCGTCTCGGAAGCCACTGTACGCCGCGACCTCACAGCCCTGGCCGAAGACGGCTTGATCCTGCGCACCTATGGCGGCGCGGCGCATGTCGGCCAGCGCGAACCGGAAACCTCGCTGGAAGAGCGAAGCCGCCAGCACAGCCAGGAAAAAATGGACATCGCCCGTGCCGCGTTGGCGCATATCAACGATCACGACACACTGTTTCTTGAAGGCGGCACCAGCACCAGCGCGCTGGCGCACATTCTCAATCAGCGACGCGGGCTTCATGTAATCACCAACAACCTGTTGGCACTCAGCGATCTGGCGTTGATACCCGATGGGCGCATTACCGTGCTGGGCGGCACACTGCGGGCATCGAGCATGTCGACTTATGGCGTGGCGGCGCAGGCAGCGCTGGAGCACCTGAGCGCCGACAAACTGTTCATCAGTGCCGACGGTGTGGTGGCTGAACTGGGCCTGTGCGAGGCCAGCGCCGAGCAGGCGTACCTCAAGGAAAACATGCTGGCGCGGGCTGCACAGGTTTTCGTACTGGCCGACGTTACCAAGCTGGGCCGCGCGCGTCAGCAGCACTGGACACCGTTGCGCCAGCCCTGGACGCTGATCACCAACCCGGTGGATGACGAGTCACTGCTCACCCCTTTCAAGGCGCGCAAAAGCATTCAGGTGGAAATTGCCATGCCCGGCTGACTTCACGCTCATAGCATAAAACAGTGATGTGCAAATTCTTGCGCATCACATGAACGCTGAAACTGGTCACGCCCCATACACAAAGCCCTCCAGCACCTAAACGAGCTTGCGCATACATGCGCAAAAGCCTGCGCACTATTTCGCGTTTTTTGCCTGGCCATTGAGCTTTTTTTAAACTTTTAAACGCTATCTATTTGTTTTAAATAGATAAAAAAATTGTCGGCACACATCTTGGAATGTACTTCTGCATACAGCGGGCGAAATTGCCCGTTTCTGCGCTGAGAATTTCCCACATGACCGATAAGCACGGCACGCACCAGCAACGACGCGCCGCACTGTTCCCCAAGACTCCGGCGACGGCCACCAGCCTTTGTCCTTTCAGAGGACCGAACGTCGCCATCGTGCCGGTGCGCTACGCACTGGATCGCTCCC
>NZ_JAWHPJ010000055.1:0-135281 GCF_032587815.1 Pseudomonas syringae group sp. 26L6 | reverse complement strand
GACTATCGTGCGGCGCTCCGCGTCGCATGCAGTTCTGGACGCTCCGCGTCCGATCTTGAATGCGCGGCGCGGCGCAGATCTGTGACGCGGAGCGTCACGCACGGCATTCCCACGCTGGAGCGTGCGGAACGATAATCTCGACTATCGTGCGGCGCTCCGCGTCGCATGCAGTTCTGGACGCTCCGCGTCCGATCTTGAATGCGCGGCGCAGCGCAGATCTGTGACGCGGAGCGCCACGCACGGCATTCCCACGCTGGAGCGTGCGGAACGATAACCTGACTATCGTGCGGCGCTCCGCGTCGCATGCAGTTATGGACGCTCCGCGTCCGATCTTGAATGCGCAGCGCGGCGCAGACCTGTGACGCGGAGCGCCACGCACGGCATTCCCACGCTGGAGCGTGCGGAACGATAATCTCGACTATCGTGCGGCGCTCTGCGTCCGATCTTTCCTAGTACCAGCGCGCTTCGCCTGCCGGGCGTTTCTTGAAGCGTTTCATGGTCCACATGTACTGGCTCGGGTAGGCCCGCACGTATTTCTCGACCACTTTGCTCATCGCCGCTGCCGAGGTTTCGGTGTCGGTGCTGTACATGGCTTCAGGGGCCGCTTCGAGTACCACTTTGTAACCCGAGCCGTCCGGCAGGCGCATGGCGTGCAGGAACACACCCACTGCCTTGCCGCCCGCCAGCATGTTCGGCACAAACTTGCTGGTCAGGGCCTGGGTGCCGCAGAAGGGTACGAAGATACCCGCAGACTCAGCCGGCTCCGGGTCGGCCGGAATACCTACAGAACCACCTTTGCGCACTTCCTTGATGACGCTGAGAATGCCTTCCTTGGTCGACGCCGCCACCCGGTTGCCCAACTGCACACGCTGCTTGCGCAAAAGGTCGTCGACCGCCTTCAGCTTCGGTGGACGATAGAAAATGATCGGCTTGCACTGGCTGCAATAGAAGTGATTAAGCACTTCCCAGTTGCCCAGGTGGCTGGTGATGCCAACCACGCCCTTGCCGGACGCCAGCGCGTCCTTGAGCACATCAAGCCCTTCGACTTCACGCACCAGGTTGATCGATTTCTGCGCAGGCCAGATCCACGCACAAGCGCTTTCGGTCAAGGTCTTGCCGATGTCCATGAGGCTGCGGCCAACGAGCTTTTCCAGCTCGGGCTCGCTCAACTCGGGGAAGCACTTGGACAGGTTGATCCGTACCACTTCGCGCGAACGGTTGGGCAACTTCCACATCAGCCAGCCAATCGTAGTGCCTGCCCATTGCACCGCGCGCCACGGCAACAGCGCAAACAATCGCAACGCCCCGACCATTACGGCGCCTTTGAACTTATCCACAGATGACTCCCAGATTCTCGAGGCGGGTAGTGTAACCGTCAGCGGCTCAGGATCGCATACCGATCACAATCTACAGTGTGATCCATGACCATACCGCTGGCCTGCATATACGCATAACAGATGGTCGGGCCGACAAACGTGAAGCCGGCCTTTTTCAGCGCCTTGCTCATCGCTTCGGCCTCGGCGGTGATCGCCGGCACTTCGCTGCGATCCTTGAAATGGTTGATCTTCGGCTCGCCACCAACAAACGACCAGAGCAGACCGACCGGGTCTTGCAGCGCCAGCCAGGCCCGCGCATTGGTGCGCACGGCCTTGAGCTTGAGGCGATTGCGGATAATGCTCGGATCGAGCATCAGCGCCTCTATTTCGGCATCGCTCAGCTGCGCCAGGCGCTCGACGTCAAAGCCGTGCAGCACTTCGCGATAACGCGCCCGACGCTTGAGAATCGTGATCCACGACAACCCGGCCTGGAACCCTTCGAGCAAAAGCAACTCGAAGAGCTTCTGCGCATCGCGCAGCGGCACTCCCCACTCCTGATCGTGATAAGCGATGTACAGGGGGTCTTCGTTGCACCAAAAGCAGCGTGTCATAGGGCTCCCAAGGAGTGGACGTGCGGCCGAATCGGGTATACTCCCGCTCTTTGAATCGCAGCCCAGCACAGGTGAAATTTGTGAGCCAGCCTACGCCAGCCGTGCGTACCTTCCAAGACTTGATCCTCGCCCTCCAGCAATACTGGGCAGAACAAGGTTGCGTGGTACTTCAGCCCTACGATATGGAAGTAGGCGCCGGCACGTTCCACACTGCCACGTTTCTGCGCGCCGTAGGCCCGGAAACCTGGAACGCCGCTTACGTACAGCCAAGCCGTCGCCCGACTGACGGCCGCTACGGCGAAAACCCGAACCGCCTGCAGCATTACTATCAGTTCCAGGTGATTCTCAAGCCCAACCCGGACAACTTCCAGGAACTGTACCTGGGTTCGCTCAAGCACATCGGCCTCGATCCGCTGGTGCACGACGTGCGCTTCGTCGAAGACAACTGGGAATCGCCGACGCTGGGCGCCTGGGGTCTGGGCTGGGAGATCTGGCTCAACGGTATGGAAGTCTCGCAGTTCACCTACTTCCAGCAGGTCGGCGGCCTTGAGTGCTACCCGGTTACCGGCGAAATCACTTACGGCCTTGAGCGTCTGGCCATGTACCAGCAGGGCGTGGACTCGGTCTACGATCTGGTCTGGGCTGACGGCCCGTTCGGCAAAGTGACTTACGGCGACGTGTTCCATCAAAACGAGGTGGAACAGTCGACCTACAACTTCGAACACGCCAACGTCGACAAACTGTTCGAACTGTTCGATTTCTATGAGAGCGAAGCCGCACGTCTGATCGAGCTGGAGCTGCCGTTGCCGGGCTATGAAATGGTCCTCAAGGCCTCGCACACCTTCAACCTGCTGGATGCCCGCCGCGCGATTTCCGTGACCGCGCGTCAGCAATACATCCTGCGCGTACGCACGCTGGCCCGCTCGGTGGCTCAGGCCTACCTGCAGGCCCGCGCCCGTCTCGGTTTCCCGATGGCGCCGCCCGATCTACGCGATGAAGTGTTGGCCAAGCTGGAGGCAGCGCAATGAGTGCTCAAGATTTTCTGGTTGAACTGGGCACTGAAGAACTGCCACCCAAGACCCTCGTTTCCCTGGCAGATGCATTTCTGGCCGGTATTGAAAAAGGCCTGTCGGGCGCAGGTCTGACCTACAGCGCCAAACAGGTCTACGCTGCACCGCGTCGCCTGGCAGTGCTGATCACCGCGCTTGCCACACAACAGCCGGATCGCAGCGTCAACCTCGACGGCCCACCGCGTCAGGCAGCCTTCGATGCGGACGGCAACCCGACGCAGGCAGCACTGGGCTTCGCCAAGAAGTGCGGCGTCGACCTGAGCGAAATCGATCAGAGCGGCCCGAAACTGCGCTACAGCCAGACCATCCTTGGCAAGCCGACCACGTCGCTGCTGCCAACCATTGTCGAAGACTCGCTGAACGACCTGCCAATTGCCAAGCGCATGCGCTGGGGTGCCCGCAAGGAAGAGTTCGTGCGTCCGACCCAGTGGCTGGTAATGCTGTTCGGTGATCAGGTGGTTGACTGCACGATCCTCGCCCAGAGCGCGGGTCGTCATTCTCGCGGTCATCGCTTCCATCACCCGCAAGACGTGCGTATTTCTTCGCCTGCCGGGTACCTCAGCGACCTGCGCGCCGCGCATGTGCTGGCCGACTTCAATGAACGTCGGCAGATCATCAGCAAGCGCGTCGACGAGCTGGCCACCCAACAGGAAGGCACCGCCATCGTGCCCCCAAGTCTGCTGGACGAAGTGGCCGGTCTGGTCGAATGGCCGGTTCCGCTGGTGTGTTCATTCGAAGAGCGCTTCCTGGAAGTCCCTCAGGAAGCCTTGATTACCACCATGCAGGACAACCAGAAATACTTTTGCCTGCTGGATGCCGAAGGCAAGTTGCTGCCGCGCTTTATCACCGTGGCCAACATCGAGAGCAAAGACCCGGCGCAAATCGTTGCCGGTAACGAGAAGGTGGTTCGTCCACGCCTGACTGATGCCGAGTTCTTCTTCAAGCAGGACAAGAAGCAGAAGCTGGAAACCTTCAACGATCGCCTGAAAAACGTCGTGTTCCAGGCGCAATTGGGTAGCGTGTTCGACAAGGCCGAGCGTGTCTCGAAACTGGCCGCCTACATCGCCCCACGCATCGGCGGCGACGCCCAGCGTGCTGCACGGGCTGGTCTGCTGTCCAAGTGCGACCTGTCGAGCGAAATGGTCGGCGAGTTCCCGGAAATGCAGGGCATTGCCGGTTACTACTACGCCAAGGCGGACGGCGAGCCTGAAGATGTCGCGCTGGCGCTCAACGAGCAGTACATGCCACGTGGCGCGGGCGCCGAACTGCCGACAACGCTGACTGGCGCTGCGGTGGCCATCGCCGACAAACTCGACACGCTGGTCGGTATCTTCGGTATCGGCATGCTGCCCACCGGCAGCAAAGACCCCTATGCGCTGCGTCGTGCTGCATTGGGCATCCTGCGTATTCTGATCGAGAAGAAGCTCGACCTGAA
Source organism: Pseudomonas syringae group sp. 26L6 (assembly GCF_032587815.1). NCBI lineage: Bacteria > Pseudomonadati > Pseudomonadota > Gammaproteobacteria > Pseudomonadales > Pseudomonadaceae > Pseudomonas > Pseudomonas syringae group sp. 26L6. The sequence continues at coordinate 130,849 of NZ_JAWHPJ010000055.1, read as the reverse complement.
TCTGGTAGAAACGGTGAAATTCGCAGTCACGCAGTTTGGCGCGAAAATCAAGCCTGCCGGTCTGGCGGAGCAGGTACTCGACTTTATCTTCGACCGTCTGCGCGCGCGTTATGAAGACGAAGGCGTCGATGTGGCTGTGTACCTCTCGGTACGTGCGCTGCAACCTGCTTCGGCGCTGGATTTCGATCAGCGTGTTCAGGCGGTCCAGGCTTTCCGCAAACTGCCACAGGCCGCTGCACTGGCCGCGGTTAACAAGCGCGTATCGAACCTGTTGAGCAAGGCCGAGGGCAGTATTGCCCAGACCGTCGAGCCCAAGTATTTCGACAACGCCAACGAGTTTTCGCTGTACTCGGCTATTCAGCAGGCTGACCACGCGGTCCAGCCGATGGCTGCCGAGCGTCAATACAGCGAATCGCTGGCGCGTCTGGCGATGCTGCGTGAGCCGGTCGATGCATTCTTCGAAGCGGTAATGGTCAACGCGGAAGACGCCAATGTGCGCGCCAACCGTTATGCCTTGTTGTCGCGTTTGCGCGGCCTGTTCCTTGGCGTTGCCGATATCTCGCTGCTGGGCTGAGAAGGAGTCGATGGTGAAACTGCTGATACTTGATCGAGACGGAGTCATCAACCATGACTCCGATGCTTACATAAAGTCAGTGAAGGAGTGGGTGCCCATTCCCGGCTCGATCAAGGCTATCGCAGATCTGAGCAAGGCCGGCTGGACGGTGGCCGTCGCCACTAACCAGTCGGGCATTGCCCGAGGTTATTATGATCTGGCCACGCTGGACGCCATGCATGAGCGCTTGCGCAAGCTGGTGGCAGAGCAGGGTGGCGAGGTTGGTTTGATCGTCTACTGCCCGCATGGTCCAGACGATGGCTGTAGCTGCCGCAAGCCCAAACCCGGGATGCTGCAGGCTATCGCCCGTCATTACACCGTGGACCTCAAAGGTCTCTGGTTCGTGGGCGACAGTAAAGGTGACCTACAGGCCGCTTTGGCCGTCGATTCTCAGCCTGTGCTGGTGATGACCGGCAAAGGTCGTAAAACGATGGAAGGCGGAGTGCCGGCAGGCACGTTGATTTTTGACGATCTGGCGGCGGTTGCCGCAGAACTTATCCACAACAGCGCTCACTGAACAGTCAGCTCTTCAGGTTCAGGACGCTCAAGGAGCGGGCATCTGCCCGTACGGTAAACGTAACTATGTCGATCATGCAGGCAATCAGGACCTTCTTCTTTTACCTGTTGCTGGGCACCAGCTCTTTGCTGTGGTGCACATTGAGCTTTTTCATTGCGCCTTTTCTGCCGTTCAAAGCTCGCTATCGCTTCATCAACGTCTATTGGTGCCGCTGCGCCATCTGGCTGACCAAGGTGTTCCTGAACATCCAGGTTGAAGTGACTGGCGCAGAAAACGTACCGAAAACGCCCTGCGTAATCATCTCCAACCATCAGAGCACCTGGGAGACCTTCTTCCTGTCGGCGTACTTCGAGCCGCTGAGCCAGGTCCTCAAGCGTGAGTTGCTCTACGTGCCGTTCTTCGGCTGGGCCATGGCGATGCTGCGCCCCATTGCCATTGACCGCGATAACCCTAAAGCCGCACTGCGGGAAATAGCCAAGAAGGGCGACGAGTTGCTCAAAGATGGCGTCTGGGTATTGATCTTCCCGGAGGGCACACGCGTGCCTTACGGACAGGTCGGAAAATTCTCTCGCGGCGGTACTGCGTTGGCGGTAAACGCTGATCTGCCAGTCCTGCCTATCGCTCACAACGCTGGCAAATACTGGCCTCGGGATGGCTGGGCGAAAAAGCCAGGCACTATTCAGGTAGTGATTGGCGAACCGATGTACGCAGAAGGTACAGGCCCGCGCGCCATTGCTGCGTTGAATGACCGTGTACAGGCCTGGAATGAGGAAGCACAGCGCGCGATGGGCTCGCCTGTTACACCAGCAGCAAGTCCTGAAAAAGTGCCAGCGTGATTTTGTGGATAACCTGTGTACGGTTTTTCTGAAATCCGCCAAAAGCTTGGCTAACTCTTTAATTCGTATACATATTTTTTCAGGCTATAAAAACCGGAAAAAAGTGCATAAGTTTTGGTGATGTATCAAAAACCGACCTCAAAAAGGTCGGTTTTTTTTGCGTGGGCTAACGCCCGAGGCGAAGCCGATTTCAGTCAGGCCAACGTACCGCTCCAATATTTCTGAAAGGGCAGAAGGGGTATGTCCCGTTCACTCTGGCTGCAACTTTCCCTCAAAAGATGAGTTTCTGATAAAGAAAGCAGATCTGCTTTCAGGGATGTAGACCGTAACGTGTGTAGGGTAGTGGGCACCTGATTCCGGACACAGCGTTAGTTTCTTCTCGGATTAAGCGGTTGCCTGGTCCGTTATTGAAAAGGGTCGCCGGATCCATTAATGCGTCGAATAGTCACTAATGTCCCAAAGCTGTGGTGTTCCACGTGGAACACCGGTCGCAAGTTTTCTCAGCTTCAACACGCACACAGTTGTTGAGGGTGACCACGTCGATGTAAGCACGGCAGTCGCTGTGGAACGTCGCTCCTCGTTTCACTCAGAAATCTGCCACCTTACCCCATGCTGAACCGTGGAAACGGTCTGGGTGATAAGGTTTAGGATCAACGATAGGGGCGACACCACTGACAATGTCAGCGATCAGATGACCTGCTCCTGGTCCAATACCGAAACCATGGCCGCTGAATCCGGCGGCGAGGACGAGGCCGGGCAGGCTGGCGATTTCACCGATCCCGGGCACACCATCAGGTGTGCTGTCGACATAACCAGCCCAGGCTGCGTTGACCGATGATTGCTTGAGAGCGGGGACCATCGCCACCGCGCGCTTGTAGGTCAACTCCACCGCAGAGGTATCTACCTTGGGATCGAGTATGCGCATCTTCTCCATAGGTGTCGGTTGGTCGAGACGCCACTTGCCACGGCCCTCGTGACCTGAGCGCAAGCCTTCCAGACCTCCCGGCGCCAGATTGCGCCAACGGCGCCCAAACATGGGCAGGAACTGCGCAGCAAACCCGAACAACTGTGGGGTAGGATCAACCCTTCCACGGCCACTGATTGCCAGAGTGTAGCTACCGTCATGACGGCGAGTCATGGAAACATTTGAAGTATGCAATGCTGGCACCAACTCACCGGTCGGCGGGGACACTGACATTACCGTCTGGCGAATAGTGGCTTGGGGAAAACTGATACCGTACTGGCGACAGAACGAAGAAGCCCATGCGCCTCCGGCAAGTACCGCGAGCCGGGTACGAATGGTGCCGTGCTCGGTGACCACGGCAGACAATCGCCCACCTTCGGTTTCCAGCCCCCGAGCGGCGCAACCTTGATGCACGGTGCCGCCCAGCGCCATGATCGCTCGCGCAACAGCTGGTGCTGCACGAGATGGATCGGCAGTACCATCCGTAGGCGCATAGACTCCGCCCTTCCATTGCTTGCCTGTAGCCTTGCCGCGTTCAGCGGCCTGCTGGGCGGTCAACATGTAAGTCTGGACACCTACAGTACGGGCAAATTCTCCCCAGCGCGCCCATCCCGCAAGTTCTTTCTCGTCGTTGCTCAAGTAAAGCAGGCCACAGCGGGTGAAGCCTGTCTGCTCGCCGCTCTGCTTGGCAAACTGCTCCCACAGGTCCAGGCTTTTGGTTGCCATCGGCAGCTCCCGGGCATCCCGATTCTGCTGCCGGCACCACCCCCAGTTACGACTCGATTGCTCGGCACCGATACGGCCTTTTTCAACCAGAGCGACCTTCATGCCGCGCAGGGCGAGGTAGTAGGCGGTGAAGCTGCCTATTATGCCGCCGCCAATTACAACTACATCCGCCTCCAAGGGAAGCTTGGGGGAGGTCTCGACGGGGATCAGAGGTGCGGGCATTTTTGCTATTCCTGCCAATATCGTAGTGATACGTGCAGCCTTGAGCGGCTGCGATATTGATCAGGTTAATCGCTCAGCGAAATCATCTGCGCTGAAGTTCTCCGCGCAAACGTACGGATCGACTGTTTTGGCCACTCTAAACGGCAGATTCATTCAACGATCGTTGCGACACAGGATAGGCCTGAAAGACACTCAAATGAAAAAGGCCAACCCTGGGGTTGGCCTTATCAAGCCGAAATCACCATGGAGGGATAACGGCTAGCTTTTCTGTGAAGCTACACGTCCATCAGAAGTCCAGGTTGGACACTGCCAGCGCATTGCTCTCGATGAAGTCACGACGTGGCTCAACCGCATCACCCATGAGGGTGTTGAAGATCTGGTCAGCGCCAATGGCGTCTTCGATCGTCACTTTCAGCATACGGCGCACACTTGGGTCCATCGTGGTTTCCCACAATTGGTCCGGGTTCATTTCACCCAGTCCTTTGTAGCGCTGGATGGTGTGGCGCTTGGTGCTTTCGGCCATCAACCAGGCGAGGGCTTCCTTGAACTCGGTGACAGGCTTCTTGCGCTCGCCACGTTGTACATAGGCACCTTCTTCCAGAAGTGTGCTGATCTGCAGTCCCAGAGCGGTAACGGTCTTGTAGTCATTGCTGCCGAAGAAGTCACGGTTGAAGGTGACGTAGTTCGACAGACCATGAGAGATCAGTTCTACCTCTGGTAGCCAGACGTTACGTTCACGGTCTTCACGCAGGCTGGCCTTGTAGACCAGACCCGATTTCTCGCCGGTGCGCAGACGCGCGTCGAACAGTGCCAGCCATGCCTGCATGCCCTCGTGGTCGGACAGTTGCTCCAACGAGATCGGCGGCAGGTAGACGAAGTGTTCGGTCAGTTCCTGTGGATAAAGACGCGACAGACGCTTGAGAGTCTTCATGACCATGCGGAAGTCATTGACCAGTTTCTCCAACGCAGTACCAGAGATGCCCGGTGCCGATTCGCTGAGGTGCAGGCTGGCGTCTTCGAGGGCCGATTGGGTCATGTACTCTTCCATGGCCTCGTCGTCCTTGATGTACTGCTCCTGTTTGCCTTTCTTGACCTTGTACAGCGGTGGCTGAGCGATGTAGATGTAGCCACGCTCGATCAGCTCAGGCAACTGACGGAAGAAGAAGGTGAGCAGCAGGGTGCGGATGTGCGAGCCGTCGACGTCAGCATCGGTCATGATGATGATGTTGTGATACCGCAACTTGTCGATGTTGTACTCTTCACGGCCGATGCCACAGCCCAGCGCGGTGATCAAAGTGCCCACTTCCTGGGAAGAGATCATCTTGTCGAAACGCGCTTTTTCAACGTTCAGGATCTTGCCCTTGAGTGGCAGGATCGCCTGGGTTCTGCGATTACGCCCCTGCTTGGCTGATCCGCCAGCAGAGTCCCCTTCCACCAGGTACAGTTCGGAGAGGGCAGGGTCCTTCTCCTGGCAGTCGGCAAGCTTGCCCGGCAAGCCAGCGATATCCAGCGCACCTTTGCGGCGAGTCATCTCGCGAGCCTTGCGCGCTGCTTCGCGGGCACGGGCTGCGTCGATCATCTTGCCAACGACGGCTTTGGCTTCGTTCGGGTTTTCCAGCAGAAAGTCGGAGAAGTACTTGCCCATCTCCTGTTCCACTGCAGTTTTGACTTCGGACGAAACCAGTTTGTCCTTAGTCTGCGAGCTGAATTTCGGATCAGGTACTTTGACCGAAATGATCGCAGTCAAACCTTCACGCGCATCGTCGCCGGTGGTCGCGACCTTGTGCTTCTTGGCCAGACCTTCCTGCTCAATGTAGTTGTTCAGGTTACGCGTCAACGCGGAACGGAAGCCCACCAAGTGAGTACCGCCATCACGCTGCGGAATGTTGTTGGTGAAGCACAGCAGGTTCTCGTTGAAGCTGTCGTTCCACTGCAGGGCAATTTCGACACCGATTCCATCATCACGCTGGATGTTGAAGTGGAACACTTCGTTGACCGGCGTCTTGTTGGTGTTCAGGTATTCAACGAAGGCACGCAGACCGCCTTCGTATTTGAACAGCTCTTCTTTGCCGCTGCGCTCGTCCTTGAGGACAATGCCAACACCGGAGTTCAGGAAGGACAGTTCGCGAATCCGCTTGGCCAGGATGTCCCAGCTGAAGTGGATATTCTTGAACGTGTCAGCAGAAGGCTTGAAGTGGATCTGAGTGCCCGTGGTGTCACTTTCACCGACGATTTTCATCGGTTCCTGTGGAACACCATGCACGTAGGTCTGTTCCCAGATCTTGCCGCTACGACGAACCGTCAGCAGCAGAAGTTCTGAAAGGGCGTTAACAACCGACACACCTACACCGTGCAAGCCGCCGGATACTTTGTAGGAGTTGTCATCGAACTTACCGCCAGCGTGGAGCACGGTCATGATGACCTCGGCTGCCGACACGCCTTCTTCTTTATGCACGTCTACCGGAATACCGCGGCCGTTGTCGCGCACGGTGATAGATTCGTCTGGATGGATGATGATGCTGATGTCGTCGCAATGGCCTGCCAATGCTTCGTCGATCGAGTTATCAACCACCTCGAACACCATGTGGTGCAGACCGCTGCCATCGTCTGTATCACCGATGTACATTCCGGGACGCTTGCGTACGGCATCAAGTCCTTTCAGCACCTTAATGCTGGACGAGTCGTACGTTTGGTTTTCGCTCATGCAATCACTCCCGATGGTCGTGGGTCTGGGTGATACGGCCTTGTTCCACGTGGAACAAAGCGACTGGCGTTTCCGTCTGCCAGCCTTCCCTCAAAAATTCTTGATCTACACAGGTGATAAACACCTGGCAGCGTAATTCTTCCAGCAAGCGGCAAAGCGCGCGTCGATGGTTGTCATCCAGTTCGGAGGGCAAGTCATCCACCAGGTAAATACACTGGCCGCGACGGACCTGGCTGACCAAGTGTCCCTGAGCAATACGCAATGCGCAGACCACCAACTTTTGCTGACCGCGAGACAATATATCCGCCGCGTTATGAGCGCCTAATCTAAGGCGCAGGTCAGCTCGTTGTGGTCCAGCCTGGGTGTGGCCCATTTGCTGATCACGATGCAGGGAAGAGGCGAGCACTGTACTCAGCTCTTTTTCCTTGTCCCATCCTCGGTAATAGCTCAGGGTCAAACCTTCAAGCTCAACAAGTTCGCTCAAAGTCTGTTCAAAAACGGGCTTCAATGCCTTGATATAGGCGCGACGGAATTCATCTATTTCGTCACTTGCCGAGCACAGCTCTCGGTCCCATGCCGCCTGTGAAGCGGCGTCAAGTGTACCATGCCGAAGCCACGAGTTTCGCTGCTTGAGGGCCTTCTGCAGGCGCTGCCAAGTGACCATGAAGCGAGGTTCCACGTGGAACACTCCCCAATCCAAAAACTGCCTGCGTATCTTCGGAGCACCTTCCAGCAATCTGAAGCTGTCCGGATTGATCAGTTGCAGCGGCAATATTTCAGCAAGCTGAGCGGCACTTCTCGCATTCTGCCCGTCAATACGAATCTGGAATTCGCCTTGTCGGTCGCGCGAAACTCCGAGATTGCTGTGACCACCTTGCGCAAGATCGACCTGTCCGAAGACGGTGCAGGAGGGCTGCTCGTACTGGATGACAGGAAGCAGTCGACTGCTACGAAACGAACGCGCGATCCCCAGCAGGTGGATGGCTTCCAGAACACTGGTTTTGCCACTGCCGTTTGCGCCGTAGAGGATATTGATACGCGGGGAGGGGGAGAGGGTCACCGGGTGCAGATTGCGCACCCCGGTGACCGAGACGCGACTAAGAGACATCTAGGTTGCGCTGGACATGAAGTTACAGACGCATCGGCATGACAACGTAGGCGGAATCGTCGTTATCCGACTCTTGCACCAAGGCGCTGCTATTGGAGTCCGACAGAATCAGACGTACCTGCTCGGTCGTCATCACACCCAACACGTCGAGCAGATAGCTCACGTTAAAACCTATCTCCAGCGAATCGCCGTTGTACTCGACGCTGATTTCTTCCTCTGCCTCTTCCTGCTCTGGGTTGTTGGCCTGAATTTTCAATTGACCACTGGCCAATTGCAGGCGGATACCGCGGTACTTCTCGTTGGACAGAATTGCGGTGCGACTGAACGCTTCGCGCAATGCCTGACGGTCACCCAGCACCAGTTTGTCGCCGCCTTTGGGCAACACGCGCTCATAATCCGGGAATTTTCCATCGACCAGTTTGGAAGTGAAAGTGAACTCGCCGGTAGTCGCGCGGATGTGATGCTGACCCAGAACGATGCTGACCATACCGTCCTGCTCAGTCAGCAGGCGCGCCATCTCGAGAATGCCTTTGCGCGGGACGATCACCTGATGACGATCGGCATGTTCGATATCGGCAGACATCGAGCACATCGCCAGGCGGTGACCGTCAGTGGCGACGGCGCGCAAAATACCGGCACTCACTTCAAGCAGCATGCCGTTGAGGTAGTAGCGAACATCCTGCTGGGCCATCGCAAAGCTGGTGCGTTCAATCAGGCGGCGCAACTTGCTCTGCACCAGATTGAAGGTCAGCGAGCCCGGGCCTTCTTCCACTGTCGGGAAATCATTGGCAGGCAACGTGGACAGAGTAAAACGGCTACGACCTGCCTTGACGATCAGCTTGGAGTCATCGAGTTTGATATCGATCAGCGCGTCATTGGAAAGGCTTTTGCAAATGTCCATGAGCTTGCGCGCAGGAACCGTGATTTCTCCAGGTTCAGCGGGCTCTTCCAGCTGGACGCGGCCAACCAGTTCGACTTCCAGATCCGTACCGGTCAGCGACAGTTGCTGACCTTCGACGACCAGAAGCACATTGGAAAGAACCGGCAAGGTCTGGCGGCGTTCTACCACGCCGGCGACCAATTGCAGGGGTTTCAACAGGGCTTCGCGTTGAATGGTGAAATGCATGGTCTAGTCCCTTGCCTTAATAAGCTGCACTGGCGTTATCACGTAGTCAGAGTGCGCAGCAGGTTCTTGTAGTCCTCGCGGATATCCGCATCGGATTCCTTGAGCTCGTTGATCTTTCTGCAGGCGTGCAAGACAGTCGTATGGTCCCGACCACCAAATACGTCACCGATTTCCGGGAGACTGTGGTTGGTGAGTTCCTTGGAAAGCGCCATTGCAACCTGGCGAGGCCGGGCAACAGAACGGGAACGACGCTTGGACAGCAGATCGGAGATCTTGATCTTGTAGTACTCGGCGACAGTACGCTGAATGTTATCCACACTCACCAGCTTGTCCTGCAACGCCAGCAAATCTTTCAGCGATTCGCGAATCAGTTCGATGGTGATGTCGCGGCCCATGAAATGCGAGTGAGCGATGACACGCTTGAGCGCGCCCTCCAGCTCTCGAACGTTGGAGCGAATCCGCTGGGCAATGAAGAACGCCGCGTCATGAGGCAGATCGACCTTGGCCTGATCCGCTTTCTTCATGAGGATAGCCACGCGGGTTTCCAGCTCCGGAGGCTCGACAGCAACTGTCAGACCCCAGCCGAAACGCGACTTGAGTCGTTCTTCAAGGCCTTCGATTTCTTTCGGATAGCGGTCGCTGGTCAGAATGACCTGTTGCCCGCCCTCCAGCAGCGCGTTGAACGTGTGGAAAAACTCTTCCTGTGAACGTTCCTTGCGAGCAAAAAATTGAATGTCATCGATCAGCAATGCATCGACTGAACGGTAAAAGCGCTTGAACTCGTTGATTGCATTGAGCTGCAAGGCCTTGACCATGTCTGCGACGAAGCGCTCCGAGTGCAGGTAAACAACCTTGGCGTTCGGATTCTTCTTCAGCAGGTGGTTACCCACAGCATGCATCAAGTGGGTTTTACCAAGACCTACACCGCCATAAAGGAACAGCGGGTTATAGCCGTGCTTGGGATTATCGGCAACCTGCCAGGCTGCAGCGCGTGCCAGCTGGTTGGATTTACCCTCGACAAAATTCTCGAACGTGAACGTGCGGTTCAGGTAACTGGTGTGCTTGAGCGCGCCTTCGACCTGCACGGTACGTTGCTCCGCACGAGCGGGTGCCTGTTGCGAGCTGGCACCAGCCATTGGGTCGAAGCTGTCGCGTGAAGGCTCATCGTGTGCTGCAACGTTCTGAACCGGTGCAGGCACCGCGACAGGAGCAGCCGGAGCAGCCGGAGCAGCCATGGCGGGTGCAGACGACGAGACGCTGCTGACCGAATTGGCAGACAGCGCCTGGGACGCCGCGGCAGCTAATGGCGCATTCGGAGCGGCACGCGGTGCAGAGCTGCGCTTGCTTCCTATTAATAAGGAAAGGGCAGGCGCCATGCCTTGGCCATGCTCGCCAAGAAGCTCCAGCAAACGGCCGAGGTATTTTTCGTTGACCCAATCGAGAACAAAACGATTCGGTGCGTACACACGCAACTCGTCGCCTTCGGCTTCGACCTGTAGCGGACGGATCCAAGTGTTGAATTGCTGGGCAGGCAGCTCATCGCGCAAAAGCTCCACGCACTGCTGCCAAAGTTCCACTGACACGGATATCCCCTGAGTTGAAAGCCGGTGAGGCAAAAACAGCCGCCATTGTAACGATCCGCAGACGACTTATCCACATGTAGGTTGCTCACAGGCAGCTATAAATCAACGATTTATGCAGTGGTCACACGACAAACGGTCAAATCGTGAGCTCTGTGGATAACCCCTCTTCAGCCCATTGCATAAGTCAGGGTTAAACTCTGTGCATAACTCGCCTGTGGATAAAACCGCATTCCATGCACAGCTTTTCCGACCGTGTGGCACAGGCAAAGCACCGCTTCTGGACAACCTTTCTTTTCGCTGTACACATTGAATTACAAGGGCTATAGGATGTTATCCACAGAAAACAGCTACGTAAGAGTTATAAGCTTTATAAAGAAGCTTTAAATACTCTCTTCTTTTTATTTCTATAACTGACACGAGCCCGACTGCTCCAAATCGAGTGCCAGCGGGAAATTACCTATAAAAGACGCGTATGAAGAAAAGCTGGTTGGAAATTGACCTGCGGGCCTGCTTTCTCTAGAATCCCCGGTCTCTTAAAACGGGGGCCATTCCGGCCCGTAGTGGACGAACCAGGTAACACGCCATGAAACGTACTTTCCAACCCAGCACTATCAAGCGCGCCCGCACCCACGGTTTCCGTGCACGCATGGCCACCAAAAACGGCCGCGCAGTCCTTTCGCGTCGTCGTGCCAAAGGCCGTAAGCGTCTGGCAGTTTGATAAATCGGCACAGGAGGTGAGTCGAGACTTCAGTCGGGAAAAGCGTTTGCTGACTCCCCGGCATTTCAAGGCAGTCTTTGACTCCCCTACCGGCAAGGTTCCGGGGAAAAATCTCCTGCTCCTTGCGCGCAACAACGACCTTGATCATCCCCGTCTGGGGCTGGTGATAGGTAAAAAGAGCGTCAAGCTCTCCGTCGAGCGCAATCGCTTGAAACGCCTGATGCGCGAATCATTTCGCCAACACCAAGACAGTTTGGTCGGTTGGGATATCGTTATCGTCGCGCGTAAAGGTTTGGGTGACGTAGAAAACCCTGAACTGATTCAGCATTTCGGCAAGCTCTGGAAACGTCTGGCGCGTAGCCGACCCATTCCGGAAGAAAAATCCGAACCTGCAGGGGTAGACAGTCCAGATGCGTAAACTGGCACTCGTTCCGATCCAGTTTTATCGCTATGCCATTAGCCCGCTGATGGCCAGTCACTGTCGTTTCTACCCCAGTTGCTCCTGCTACGCGTATGAAGCCATCGAAAATCATGGCCTTTTGCGCGGTGGCTGGCTGTCAATTCGTCGCCTGGGTCGCTGTCACCCATGGAATCCCGGTGGTTATGACCCGGTTCCAGCTGTCCCCACCTCCCGTTCTTCTTCGATGGCCGAGTAATCATGGATATTAAACGCACGATCCTGATCGTCGCCCTGGCAATCGTGACCTACGTCGGGGTTCTGAAATGGAACCAAGACTATGGCCAGGCTGCCATGCCGACCCAGAATGTTGCAGCCAGCACCACCGCACCGGGTATTCCGGATACGGCCGCTGGTACTAATGGTTCTGCAAGTGCCGATGTTCCAAGCGCAAGCGCTACGGCCAATACGGCTGCAGCACCTCTTGAAACTCCGGCCGTAGCCAGCAAAGACCTTATCCACGTCAAGACCGATGTGCTCGATCTGGCGATCGATCCGGTGGGTGGCGACGTTGTTCAGCTTCGTTTGCCTCTGTACCCGCGTCGTCAGGATCGTCCTGACGTTCCGTTTCAGTTGTTCGACAACGGCGGCGAGCGTACTTTTCTGGCACAAAGCGGCCTGACCGGGACCAATGGTCCTGATGCACGCGCTGCCGGTCGTCCGGTTTACACCTCCACACAAAAGACTTATCAACTGGCTGACGGCCAGGACACGATGGTCGTGGATCTGAAGTTCTCGGAAAACGGCGTCAACTACATCAAGCGCTTCACCTTCAAGCGCGGTCTGTACGATCTGGTCATGACCTACGTTGTGGATAACCAGAGCGCACAACCCTGGGCCGGTAATCTGTTCGCGCAATTGAAGCGTGACGCCAGCTCCGATCCTTCTTCGACGACTGCTACCGGTACGGCCACCTATCTGGGTGCTGCCCTGTGGACGGCGGCCGAGCCGTACAAGAAAGTGTCGATGAAAGATATCGACAAGGGCCAGGTCAAGGAAACTGTCCAGGGCGGTTGGGTGGCATGGCTGCAGCACTACTTCGTGACTGCGTGGATTCCGGATCACAACGCCACCAACGCTGTTCAGACCCGCAAAGACAGCCAGGGCAACTACATCATCGGCTTCACCAGCCCGACTCTGTCGGTTGCACCCGGTGCACAAGGTGAAACCAGCGCTACCCTGTATGCAGGTCCAAAAAGCCAGGCGGTACTCAAAGAGTTATCCCCAGGTCTGGAGCTGACCGTCGATTATGGTTTCCTATGGTTCATTGCCCAGCCTATCTTCTGGCTGCTGCAACATATCCACGCCATTCTCGGTAACTGGGGCTGGTCGATCATTGTTCTGACCATGCTGATCAAAGGCCTGTTCTTCCCGTTGTCCGCAGCCAGCTACAAGTCGATGGCACGCATGCGCGCCGTGGCTCCCAAGCTTGCACTGCTGAAGGAACAACATGGCGATGATCGCCAGAAGATGTCCCAGGCAATGATGGAGCTGTACAAGAAAGAAAAGATCAACCCGCTGGGTGGATGCTTGCCGATTCTTGTCCAGATGCCGGTTTTCCTTTCGCTGTACTGGGTACTCCTGGAAAGTGTGGAAATGCGTCAGGCTCCCTGGATCCTGTGGATAACCGACCTGTCGATCAAGGACCCGTTCTTCATCCTGCCGATCATCATGGGCGCGACGATGTTCATCCAGCAGCGTCTGAACCCGACTCCGCCGGACCCGATGCAGGCCAAGGTCATGAAAATGATGCCAATCATTTTCACGTTCTTCTTCCTGTGGTTCCCTGCCGGTCTGGTTCTGTACTGGGTTGTGAACAACACCCTGTCGATCGCTCAGCAGGCTTACATCACTCGCAAGATCGAAGCGGCTACCAAGAAAGCAGCTGCCTGATCTAACCTGTGAATAAGTTCTACAAGACGCCCCCTCGTGGGGCGTTTTGCTATCCGTCATTTGTCCGGGAGCCGGAGCATGAACGTTCCTCGTGAAACCATTGCCGCCATTGCCACAGCCCAAGGGCGTGGTGGTGTCGGTATCGTCCGGGTGTCAGGTCCTTTGGCCAGCAAGGCTGCTGAAGCCATTATTGGCCGGACGCCAAAGCCACGATTTGCCCATTACGGGCCTTTTGTCGACGAAGCCGGACAGACCCTCGATGAGGGGATCGCGCTGTATTTTCCGGGGCCCAACTCATTCACCGGCGAAGACGTACTTGAGCTTCAGGGCCACGGCGGCCCCATCGTTCTGGACATGCTGCTGCAGCGCTGTCTGCAATTGGGTAGCCGCCTGGCACGGCCGGGAGAATTCAGTGAGCGTGCGTTCCTCAATGACAAACTCGATCTTGCCCAGGCAGAAGCCATCGCTGACTTGATTGAGGCAAGTTCTGCACAGGCAGCGCGCAATGCACTGCGCTCGTTGCAGGGCGCTTTTTCGCGGCGTGTGGATAACTTGACCGAGAAGTTGATCAGCTTGCGCATCTATGTGGAAGCTGCAATCGACTTCCCCGAGGAGGAAATCGACTTCCTTGCCGATGGCCATGTCCTGAATATGCTAGATGACGTGCGTGCTGAGTTATCCACAGTGTTGCGTGAAGCGGGGCAGGGTGCCCTGTTACGCGACGGGATGACCGTTGTGATTGCCGGGCGTCCCAATGCAGGCAAATCCAGCTTGCTGAATGCTCTGGCGGGCAGAGAAGCGGCCATCGTCACCGAGATCGCCGGTACTACGCGCGATGTGTTGCGTGAACATATCCACATCGACGGGATGCCGTTGCACGTCGTAGACACAGCAGGCCTGCGTGATACCCAGGATCAGGTAGAAATGATCGGCGTGCAGCGCGCACTCAAGGCCATCGGTGAAGCTGACCGGATTCTGCTGGTTGTGGATGCAACGGCACCCGAGGCTGCCGACCCGTTTGCTCTGTGGCCGGAGTTCCTTGAGCAACGTCCGGATCCGGCGAAAGTCACGCTGATCCGCAACAAGGCAGATTTGAGTGGAGACCACATTGATCTGCAAACCAGCGTAGATGGCCACGTCACTATCAGCCTGAGCGCCAGGTCAGAGGGCGAGGGGCTTGAACTGCTGCGTGAGCACCTCAAGGCCTGCATGGGCTATGAGCAAACCTCGGAGAGCAGCTTTAGCGCACGTCGACGCCATCTTGAGGCACTGCGCCATGCCAGCGACTCGCTGGAGCACGGCAGGGCTCAACTCACCCTGGCAGGCGCTGGAGAGCTACTGGCCGAAGACCTTCGTCAGGCACAACAAGCGCTTGGCGAGATTACCGGCGCATTCAGCTCCGACGACTTGCTTGGCAGAATCTTCTCCAGCTTCTGCATCGGCAAGTGACTACCGCTGAATGAAGTCAGGCGTGACCCGCACCGGGGTCATGCCTTTTCAGGCGTCACAAGACGCTTTTTTAGTCGCGTCGTTATCCACACGGTCTGCCATTTCCCCACTAACGTTCCCCACATGCTGAATTTGCCTAACAAAAATCCTCGGCGAAGCGATTTTCTGCGCCTGATTTTTGCTGACTGGGCGCTTTTATGCAGATTAAGCCCTGTGAATAACTGCCCTTCAGCTCGGTGGGTAAGCAGGGTGCAAACCTGAAGATAAACTGCCCTGTGGACAAGTGGCTATCTTATCAACAGGCTCAAGTCGGTTATCCAACCCCCTCATCCCTACATGAACACAGACTTTTGATTCTCTGTACACATTGAATATAAAGGCTTGTAGAGATCTATCCACAGAAATCATGCTCAGTAAGAATAAACATAAAAACAAGGCTTTATAAACTTTCTTTCCTTTTTATTTTCTTTATTCGTGAGTTTTCCACAGCTGGTTAAATTTTGTCCAACGGGTTTCATTCAGGTGGGGTAAGTCCCTATACTTGTCAGCTATCCCAATTTCTCATCGACAACAGGCACGAGGTGCGTGGTGGATTTCCCTTCCCGTTTTGAAGTGATCGTCATCGGTGGCGGTCATGCCGGTACCGAGGCCGCACTGGCGTCGGCGCGCATGGGTGTCAAAACCCTGCTGCTGACGCACAACGTGGAAACGCTCGGCCAGATGAGCTGCAACCCGGCCATCGGTGGCATTGGCAAAAGTCACCTGGTCAAGGAAATCGACGCCCTTGGCGGTGCGATGGCCATGGCTACTGACAAGGGTGGCATCCAGTTCCGTGTGCTGAACAGTCGCAAGGGCCCGGCTGTACGGGCTACTCGTGCTCAGGCAGATCGCGTGCTGTACAAGGCAGCCATCCGCGAAACGCTGGAAAATCAGCCGAACCTGTGGATATTTCAGCAAGCCTGTGATGACCTGATCGTCGAACAGGACCAGGTGCGCGGTGTAGTGACCCAAATGGGGATGCGCATATTTGCCGATTCGGTTGTATTGACCACCGGTACATTCCTGGGTGGACTTATCCACATCGGCATGCAGAACTACTCTGGCGGACGCGCAGGCGATCCTCCATCGATCGCACTGGCTCACCGCTTACGTGAACTGCCACTGCGGGTAGGTCGCTTGAAAACCGGGACGCCGCCACGCATTGATGGCCGCTCGGTCGATTTCTCGGTGATGACCGAGCAACCGGGTGATACGCCGATTCCGGTCATGTCGTTCCTGGGCTCCAAAGAACAACATCCGCCGCAGGTCAGTTGCTGGATTACCCACACCAACGCCCGGACTCACGAAATCATTGCGTCCAACCTTGATCGATCGCCGATGTATTCCGGCGTGATCGAGGGGATTGGCCCGCGCTACTGCCCTTCGATCGAGGACAAGATCCACCGGTTTGCCGACAAGGAAAGCCATCAGGTCTTCATCGAACCAGAGGGGTTGACCACGCACGAGCTTTATCCGAACGGTATCTCCACATCGTTGCCATTTGACGTGCAACTGCAGATCGTCCAGTCGATTCGCGGCATGGAGAATGCACACATCGTTCGTCCTGGTTACGCCATCGAATATGACTATTTCGACCCTCGTGATCTGAAATACAGCCTGGAAACCAAGGTTATCGGCGGTTTGTTCTTTGCCGGTCAGATCAACGGCACAACCGGTTATGAAGAGGCCGGTGCCCAGGGTTTGCTGGCCGGGACCAATGCCGCGCTGCGCGCACAGGGTCGAGACAGCTGGTGCCCGCGTCGCGATGAAGCGTACATCGGCGTTCTGGTCGACGACTTGATCACGCTCGGTACGCAAGAGCCTTACCGGATGTTCACGTCCAGGGCCGAATACCGGTTGATCCTGCGTGAAGACAACGCGGACCTGCGACTCACCGAAAAAGGCCGCGAACTGGGTCTGGTCGACGATGCCCGCTGGGCTGCGTTCTGCACCAAACGCGAAAGCATCGAGCTGGAAGAACAGCGCTTGAAAAGTACCTGGGTGCGCCCGGGTACCGCGCAGGGCGATGCGATTGCAGAGCACTTTGGCACGCCGCTGACCCACGAATACAATCTGCTCAACCTGCTGACCCGTCCGGAAATCGACTATGCCAGTCTGATTGCCCTTACCGGGCAGGGCTGCACTGACCCTCAGGTAGCCGAGCAGGTCGAGATCAAGACAAAATACGCCGGTTACATTGACCGCCAGCAGGACGAAATCGCCCGTCTGCGCGCCAGTGAAGACACGCGTCTGCCGGAAGACATCGATTACGCCGCGATATCCGGCCTGTCGAAAGAAATCCAGAGCAAGCTGGGGATAACTCGGCCAGAAACACTCGGACAGGCTTCGCGCATTCCTGGCGTTACGCCGGCGGCTATTTCGCTGTTGATGATTCATTTGAAAAAACGCGGCGCGGGCCGTCAGTTGGAGCAAAGCGCTTGAGTTCTATGGTCACCCCGCAACACGCCCAAGAGTTATCCACCGGTGCCCGGGAATTGGGGATCGACCTCAGTCCGGCGCAGCACGAGCAATTGCTGGAGTATCTGGCGTTGTTGATCAAGTGGAACAAGGCCTACAACCTGACTGCGGTACGCAACCCGGACGAAATGGTATCGAGGCATCTGCTCGACAGTCTCAGTGTGGTGCCCTTCATCGAAGGTACACGCTGGATTGACGTCGGCAGCGGCGGTGGGATGCCTGGCATTCCCATGGCCATCCTGTTTCCGGAGCGCAAAGTGGCGCTGCTGGACAGCAACGGCAAGAAGACCCGGTTTCAGACCCAGGTCAAACTGGAGTTGAAACTGGATAATCTTGAAGTTATCCACAGCCGTGCAGAAAACTATCAGCCTGATGCGCCGTTCGACGGGATCATTTCCCGTGCATTCAGCAGCCTTGAAGACTTCACCGGCTGGACTCGCCATATGGGCGACGTGAATACACGCTGGCTGGCAATGAAAGGGCTGCATCCTGACGATGAGCTGGTAGCATTGCCCTCGGATTTTCACCTCGATAGCGCACACGCCTTGACCGTTCCGGGTTGCCAAGGCCAACGCCATCTGCTGATACTGCGCCGCACGGCATGACTGGGAACACAAGCAAGAATGGCTAAGGTATTCGCGATAGCGAACCAGAAAGGTGGGGTCGGCAAGACCACCACATGCATCAACCTCGCCGCATCGCTGGTCGCGACCAAGCGCCGTGTGCTGCTGATCGATCTCGATCCCCAGGGCAACGCGACCATGGGCAGCGGTGTGGATAAACATAACCTGGAAAACTCCGTCTACGACCTGTTGATCGGCGAATGCGATCTGGGCGAAGCCATGCAGTTTTCCGAGCACGGTGGTTATCAACTGCTTCCGGCCAACCGTGATCTGACGGCGGGTGAAGTGGTTCTGCTGGAAATTCAGATGAAAGAGAGTCGTCTGCGCAATGCGCTGGCGCCGATCCGCGAAAATTACGATTACATTCTCATCGACTGCCCACCTTCGTTGTCGATGCTGACCCTGAACGCGCTGGTTGCGGCAGACGGGGTAATTATCCCCATGCAGTGCGAGTATTTCGCGCTCGAGGGTCTCAGCGACCTTGTGGATAACATCAAGCGCATCGCTGAACTGCTCAATCCGCAGCTGAAAATCGAAGGTTTGCTGCGCACCATGTATGACCCGCGTCTGAGCCTGATCAACGACGTTTCGGCACAGCTCAAGGAACACTTTGGCGAGCAGTTGTACGACACGGTGATCCCGAGGAACATCAGGCTGGCCGAGGCGCCGAGTTTCGGCATGCCGGTGCTGGCGTATGATAAATCGTCTCGCGGTGCGCTGGCCTATCTGGCCCTGGCAAGTGAACTGGTTCGTCGTCAACGTCGCGGCGCAAAAACCGCTCAGCCAACCTAAGGAATTCCCATGGCCGTCAAGAAACGAGGTCTCGGACGTGGGTTGGACGCACTTCTGAGCAGTCCAACCGTCAGTTCGCTGGAAGAGCAGGCCGTCAAGGCTCCGCCAAGTGAGTTGCAGCATGTGCCGCTGGACCTTATCCAGCGCGGCAAGTATCAGCCGCGCCGCGACATGGATCCTCAGGCGCTCGAAGAACTGGCGCAGTCGATCAAGTCACAGGGTGTGATGCAGCCGATCGTGATTCGGCCTATCGGCGACAACCGCTTTGAAATCATCGCCGGTGAACGCCGTTGGCGTGCCAGCCAGCAGGCAGGTGTCGAGACAATCCCGGCGATGGTCCGTGATGTTCCGGACGAGACCGCGATTGCGATGGCGTTGATCGAGAACATTCAGCGCGAAGACCTCAACCCTATCGAGGAGGCCATGGCGCTGCAGCGCCTGCAGCAGGAGTTTCAACTGACCCAGCAGCAGGTGGCGGATGCCGTCGGCAAGTCGCGTGTCAGTGTGGCCAACCTGTTGCGCCTGATTGCCTTGCCTGAAGCCATCAAGACCATGCTGTCCCACGGCGACCTGGAAATGGGGCATGCACGCGCCTTGCTCGGTCTGAGCGAAGATCGGCAGGTCGAAGGTGCGCGACATGTTGTCGCACGCGGGCTTACCGTGCGCCAGACTGAAGCACTGGTCAGGCAGTGGCTGAGCGGTAAGCCGGAGGCTGCCGAACCAGTCAAGGCCGACCCTGATATCAGCCGCCTCGAACAGCGTCTGGCCGAGCGTTTAGGCTCTGCGGTGCAGATTCGCCACGGACAGAAGGGCAAAGGCCAATTGGTCATCCGATACAACTCGCTGGATGAGCTGCAAGGAGTGCTCGCTCACATCCGCTGAAACAATTGCTCTGTAGCGTATAGTCGGAAATCACTACCCGACTGTTGAATAGGGGCTGAACCGCCCCTATACTCTGCGCGCATTTTGTCGGCACAAATTATGCCAAGTTATTGATTATGGCGACCGACATCAAAGGAGCAGTTGCGATGGAATCCCGCATGCCAGACCGCTTGCCGTTCTATCGCCTGGCGGTTTTTCCGCTATTGCTGGCTCAATTGATCGTGCTGCTCATGGCCGCATTGGTGCTATGGCAGTGGCAAGGAGTCGTTGCAGGATATTCGGGACTCTGTGGAGGCCTGATAGCCTGGCTACCCAATTTATACTTTGCTCACAAGGCATTCCGGTTTTCCGGGGCCAGAGCAGCGCAAGCCATCGTGCGGTCGTTCTACGCCGGCGAGGCAGGCAAACTGATTTTCACGGCAGTGCTTTTTGCATTGACGTTCGCAGGTGTGAAGCCACTGGCACCGCTGGCGGTATTCGGTGTGTTCATGTTGATCCAGGTGGTCAACTGGTTCGCTCCCCTGCTTACGAGAACAAGACTTTCGAGACCTTAGGGCGTTTGAGGCAACCATGGCAGAGCAAACAGCTTCGGGCTATATCCAGCACCACTTGCAGAACCTTACATTCGGGCACCTGCCCAATGGCGAATGGGGCTTTGCCCACACCGCAGCAGAAGCCAAGGAAATGGGTTTCTGGGCCTTCCACGTCGATACCCTTGGCTGGTCGGTTGCGTTGGGTCTGATTTTCGTTCTGATCTTCCGCATGGCGGCCAAGAAGGCAACTTCCGGTCAGCCTGGCGCACTGCAGAACTTCGTCGAAGTGCTGGTCGATTTCGTCGACGGCAGCGTGAAAGACAGCTTCCACGGCCGCAGCGCGGTTATCGCGCCACTGGCGCTGACCATTTTCGTCTGGGTTTTCCTGATGAACGCGGTCGACCTGGTACCGGTGGACTGGATTCCGCAGCTGGCGATGCTGATTTCGGGCGACGAGCACATTCCGTTCCGTGCCGTTCCGACTACTGACCCGAACGCCACGCTGGGCATGGCCCTGTCTGTGTTCGCACTGATCATTTTCTACAGCATCAAGGTCAAGGGCATCGGCGGTTTCATCGGCGAACTGACCCTTCACCCGTTCGGCAGCAAGAACCTGTTCGTTCAGGCGCTGTTGATCCCGGTCAACTTCCTGCTGGAATTCGTGACGCTGATCGCCAAGCCTATTTCTCTGGCTCTGCGTCTGTTCGGCAACATGTATGCTGGCGAGCTGGTCTTCATTCTGATCGCCGTGATGTTCGGCAGCGGTCTGTTGTGGCTCAGCGGTCTGGGTGTAGTGCTGCAGTGGGCGTGGGCTGTTTTCCACATCCTGATCATCACCCTGCAAGCGTTCATCTTCATGATGCTGACCATCGTCTACCTGTCGATGGCTCACGAAGATAACCATTGAGATTCGTCTCAGGACGTGTCTGATGACCGTCTCGCCATCGGCGGGACGGTGCCCGCAAGGGCTGATGTAGAAACGATTTTGTTTTACCGCTTCAATTAAAAAAACCTAACCAATACGACGTAAAAGTCGGGAGGAAAGATGGAAACTGTAGTTGGTCTAACCGCTATCGCTGTTGCACTGTTGATCGGCCTGGGCGCACTGGGTACTGCAATCGGTTTCGGCCTGTTGGGCGGCAAATTCCTGGAAGGCGCTGCGCGTCAGCCGGAAATGGTTCCAATGCTGCAAGTTAAAATGTTCATCGTTGCGGGCCTGCTCGACGCCGTGACCATGATCGGTGTTGGTATCGCTCTGTTCTTCACCTTTGCGAACCCCTTCGTTGGTCAACTCGCTGGCTGATCACTCGAATTTTCGAGTTGATTGGTGTGATGGACAACGAACGAGCGAGGTGTTGGCGTGAACATTAATGCAACCCTGATTGGCCAGTCCGTTGCGTTCTTCATTTTTGTGATTTTCTGCATGAAGTTCGTGTGGCCTCCGGTCATCGCGGCTTTGCACGAACGTCAGAAGAAGATCGCGGATGGACTGGACGCTGCTTCCCGAGCAGCTCGCGACCTGGAGCTGGCCCAAGAGAAAGCGGGTCAACAACTGCGCGAAGCTAAGGCTCAAGCAGCTGAAATCATTGAGCAAGCCAAGAAACGCGGTACTCAGATTGTCGACGAAGCCCGTGAAACGGCACGCGTTGAAGCTGACCGTGTGAAGGCCCAGGCTCAGGCCGAGATCGAGCAGGAACTGAACGGTGTCAAAGACGCCTTGCGCGCCCAGTTGGGCAGCCTGGCAGTCAATGGCGCAGAGAAGATTCTGGGTGCCACAATCGATCAAAACGCGCACGCGGAGCTGGTTAACAAACTGGCTGCTGAAATTTAAGCGAGGGCGATCATGGCAGAACTGACCACGTTGGCCCGACCTTACGCGAAGGCGGCCTTCGAGCACGCGCAGGCCCACCAGCAGCTGGCCAATTGGTCAGCCATGCTCGGCCTGGCTGCTGCGGTGTCGCAAGACGACACCATGCAGCGCATGCTCAAGGCCCCGCGACTGACGAGCGCACAAAAGGCCACCACTTTTATTGAAGTGTGTGGCGAAAAGTTCGATGCCAAGGCACAGAATTTCATTCACGTCGTTGCTGAAAACGACCGCCTCCCGCTTCTGCCGGAGATCGCCGAACTGTTCGACCTGTACAAGGCCGAGCAGGAAAAATCGGTCGATGTGGATGTCACCAGTGCTTTCGCATTGAACCAAGAACAGCAAGACAAACTCGCCAAGGTTCTCAGTGCACGGCTCGGCCGGGAAGTGCGCCTGCATGCTGCGGAGGATGCCTCTCTCATAGGGGGTGTCGTAATCCGCGCCGGCGACCTGGTTATCGATGGCTCAGTTCGTGGCAAGATCGCGAAACTAGCCGAAGCATTGAAATCTTGAGTTTGAAGGGGCAGCAGAGCAATGCAGCAACTCAATCCTTCCGAAATAAGTGAAATCATCAAGGGTCGCATCGACAAGCTCGATGTAACCTCCCAAGCCCGTAACGAAGGCACAGTCGTCAGCGTGTCTGACGGTATCGTGCGGATTCACGGTCTGGCCGACGTAATGTACGGCGAGATGATCGAGTTTCCGGGCGGCGTCTACGGTATGGCGCTGAACCTTGAGCAAGACTCCGTGGGTGCCGTTGTACTGGGCGCTTACACGACTCTGGCTGAAGGCATGAGCGCCAAGTGCACCGGCCGCATCCTCGAAGTTCCGGTTGGTAAGGAACTGCTGGGTCGCGTTGTCGATGCACTGGGTAACCCAGTTGACGGCAAAGGTCCGCTGAACAACACCGAGACCGATGCGGTCGAGAAAGTTGCTCCAGGCGTGATCTGGCGTAAGTCGGTAGACCAGCCTGTACAGACTGGCTACAAGGCTGTCGATGCAATGATTCCTGTCGGCCGTGGCCAGCGTGAGCTGATCATCGGTGACCGTCAGATCGGTAAAACCGCTCTGGCCATCGACGCAATCATCAACCAGAAGAACAGCGGCATCTTCTGCGTCTACGTAGCAATCGGTCAGAAGCAATCGACCATCGCCAACGTTGTTCGCAAGCTCGAAGAAAACGGCGCACTGGCTAACACCATCGTCGTGGCTGCAAGTGCTTCCGAATCCGCTGCGCTGCAATTCCTTGCACCGTACTCGGGTTGCACCATGGGCGAGTTTTTCCGCGACCGCGGTGAAGACGCGCTGATCGTTTATGACGATCTGTCCAAGCAAGCAGTGGCTTACCGCCAGATTTCCCTGCTGCTGCGCCGTCCACCAGGCCGTGAAGCTTACCCAGGCGACGTGTTCTATCTCCACTCCCGTCTGCTGGAGCGCGCATCGCGTGTTTCCGAAGAGTACGTAGAGAAGTTCACCAACGGCGCAGTGACCGGCAAAACCGGCTCGCTGACTGCACTGCCGATCATCGAAACCCAGGCTGGCGACGTTTCCGCGTTCGTTCCGACCAACGTGATTTCCATCACCGACGGTCAGATCTTCCTGGAATCGGCCATGTTCAACTCCGGCATCCGTCCGGCTGTGAACGCCGGTGTTTCGGTATCTCGTGTGGGTGGTGCCGCTCAGACCAAGATCATCAAGAAGCTTTCCGGTGGTATCCGTACCGCTCTGGCTCAGTACCGTGAACTGGCGGCATTCGCCCAGTTTGCTTCTGACCTGGACGAGGCGACCCGCAAGCAACTTGAGCATGGTCAGCGCGTTACCGAGCTGATGAAGCAGAAGCAATACGCACCAATGTCGATCGCTGACATGGCGCTGTCGCTGTATGCCGCTGAGCGTGGGTTCCTGACTGACGTCGAAATCGCCAAGATTGGCAGCTTTGAACAAGCGCTGATTGCTTACTTCAACCGCGATCACGCCGATTTGATGGCGAAGATCAACGTGAAGGGTGACTTCAATGACGAAATCGATTCTGGCATGAAAGCCGGCATCGAGAAGTTCAAGGCCACCCAAACCTGGTAAGCCGCAGCGGGGGCCGCAAGGCTCCCGCTTGCTAACCTGATAGGTGTTACATGGCAGGCGCAAAAGAGATTCGCAGCAAGATTGCGAGCATCAAAAGCACGCAAAAGATCACCAGCGCCATGGAAAAAGTGGCGGTCAGCAAAATGCGCAAGGCTCAAATGCGCATGGCTGCTAGCCGTCCTTACGCGGAGCGCATTCGTCAGGTGATTGGTCATCTGGCAAACGCCAACCCGGAGTACCGCCACCCGTTCATGATCGAGCGCCCTGTGAAGCGCGTCGGTTATGTCGTAGTGAGCAGTGACCGTGGTCTGTGTGGTGGATTGAATACCAACCTGTTCAAGACTCTGGTCAAGGACATGGCGGTGAACCGTGAAAACGGTGTAGAGATCGATCTGTGCGTGGTCGGCAGCAAAGGTGCGGCATTTTTCCGCAACTTCGGCGGTAACGTCGTCGCTGCGATCAGCCACCTGGGCGAAGAGCCGTCGATCAACGACTTGATCGGCAGCGTCAAGGTGATGCTGGATGCCTACCTGGATGGCCGTATTGATCGCCTGTCCGTGGTATCCAACAAGTTCATCAACACCATGACCCAGCAACCAACAGTGGAGCAATTGATTCCGCTGGTGGCAACCCCGGATCAAGGGCTCAAGCACCACTGGGACTATCTCTACGAACCCGATGCCAAAGAGCTGCTAGACGGCCTTATGGTTCGCTACGTGGAATCGCAGGTGTACCAGGCGGTGGTCGAGAACAACGCAGCTGAACAAGCAGCGCGGATGATCGCGATGAAGAACGCCACAGACAACGCCGGTGATTTGATCAGCGATTTGCAGCTGATCTACAACAAGGCGCGTCAGGCAGCGATCACCCAAGAGATCTCGGAAATCGTCGGCGGCGCTGCCGCGGTTTAACGGTTCAAATATTAGAGGAACCAGCTAATGAGTAGCGGACGTATCGTTCAAATCATCGGCGCCGTGATCGACGTGGAATTCCCACGCGATAGCGTACCGAGTATCTACAACGCGCTGGAAGTTCAAAGCGCGGCAGGAACCACCCTGGAAGTTCAGCAGCAGCTGGGCGACGGCGTGGTTCGTACCATTGCGATGGGCTCCACCGAGGGCTTGAAGCGTGGTCTGGAAGTAACAGACTCTGGCGCAGCCATCTCCGTACCGGTCGGTAAAGCGACTCTGGGCCGGATCATGGACGTGCTGGGCAACCCGATCGACGAAGCTGGCCCGATTGCCACCGAAGAGCGCTGGGGCATTCACCGTCCTGCACCGTCCTTCGCTGAGCAGGCTGGCGGCAACGACCTTCTGGAAACCGGCATCAAGGTTATCGACCTGGTTTGCCCGTTCGCCAAAGGCGGTAAAGTCGGTCTGTTCGGTGGTGCCGGTGTCGGCAAGACCGTAAACATGATGGAACTGATCCGTAACATCGCCATCGAGCACAGCGGTTATTCCGTGTTCGCCGGTGTGGGTGAGCGTACTCGTGAGGGTAACGACTTCTACCACGAGATGAAGGATTCCAACGTTCTGGACAAAGTGGCACTGGTTTACGGTCAGATGAACGAGCCGCCGGGTAACCGTCTGCGCGTAGCACTGACCGGCCTGACCATGGCCGAGAAGTTCCGTGACGAAGGTAACGACGTTCTGCTGTTCGTCGACAACATCTATCGTTACACCCTGGCCGGTACCGAAGTATCCGCACTGCTGGGCCGTATGCCTTCCGCAGTAGGTTACCAGCCGACTCTGGCTGAAGAGATGGGCACTCTGCAAGAGCGCATCACTTCCACCAAGAATGGTTCGATCACCTCGATCCAGGCCGTATACGTACCAGCGGACGACTTGACTGACCCGTCGCCTGCGACCACGTTTGCCCACTTGGACGCCACCGTCGTACTGTCCCGTGACATCGCTTCCCTGGGTATCTACCCTGCGGTAGACCCACTGGACTCGACTTCGCGCCAGCTGGACCCGAACGTCATTGGTCAGGAACACTACGACACCGCTCGCGGCGTTCAGTATGTGTTGCAGCGTTACAAAGAGCTGAAAGACATCATCGCGATTCTGGGTATGGACGAGCTGTCGGAGACCGACAAACAGTTGGTTAACCGTGCTCGTAAGATCCAGCGCTTCCTGTCCCAGCCTTTCTTCGTGGCAGAAGTCTTCACCGGTGCTTCGGGTAAATACGTTTCCCTGAAAGACACCATTGCTGGCTTCAAAGGCATCCTCAACGGTGACTACGACCACCTGCCAGAACAAGCGTTCTACATGGTCGGCGGCATCGAAGAAGCGATCGAGAAAGCCAAGAAACTGTAATCCCGGCGCCCGGAAACGGGCGCTAATTAGGTTGAGGCAAGCAAATGGCTATGACAGTCCATTGCGACATCGTCAGCGCGGAAGGGGAAATCTTCTCCGGTCTGGTCGAGATGGTGATTGCGCACGGCAACCTGGGTGATCTCGGTATCGCTCCAGGCCACGCGCCGCTGATCACTGATCTGAAGCCGGGCCCGATCCGCTTGATCAAGCAGGGTGGGGAAGCCGAGGTGTTTTACATCTCCGGTGGTTTCCTTGAGGTTCAGCCGAACATGGTCAAGGTGCTTGCCGATACTGTGCAACGTGCTGCCGACCTGGATGAAGCTTCTGCTCAGGCTGCCGTACTGGCTGCCGAGAAGGCTCTGAACGAGAAAGGCGCAGATTTCGACTACGGCTCTGCAACTGCTCGTCTGGCCGAGGCTGCAGCTCAGCTGCGCACCGTTCAGCAAATTCGCAAGAAGTTCGGCGGCTAACCCCGCTGCATTCGATGCGCGATTGAGAAAAAGGGTAGCCTCGGCTACCCTTTTTCTTTTTTCAGATTTCCTCTTTCAAGTCAGCCCGCCTTCGGCCCGGTTGCCGCTCAGTTGGTAGTCCTATCATGTCTCTCGATATCGTTATTCTCGCTGCTGGCCAAGGTACCCGGATGCGTTCCGCCTTGCCCAAGGTTCTGCATCCCGTGGCTGGCAACTCAATGCTCGGTCATGTTATCCACAGCGCGCGTCAGTTATCCCCAAGTGGAATACACGTCGTGATCGGACACGGCGCGGATGCTGTTCGTGAACAGCTGGCAGCCGATGACCTGAATTTCGTGATGCAGGACAAACAACTGGGCACAGGCCACGCTGTTGCTCAGGCGCTGCCTGCGCTTACGGCTGAGACCGTGTTGATTCTTTACGGCGATGTGCCGTTGATTGAAGTGGAGACGCTTACGCGTTTGCTCAAACTCGTCAATCCGCAGCAACTGGGCCTGTTGACTGTCACTCTGGACGATCCTACCGGCTACGGCCGCATTGTTCGCGACCAGCAGAATCGTGTCTGCGCGATTGTCGAGCACAAGGATGCGAACGATGCACAGAAGGCAATCACCGAAGGCAACACTGGCATTCTCGCGGTGCCTGCCAAGCGTCTCGCTGACTGGCTGGGGCGGCTGTCGAACAACAACGCCCAAGGCGAGTATTACCTCACAGACGTAATAGCCATGGCCGTCAATGATGGGCTGATTGTTGCTACAGAGCAGCCTTACGACGCAATGGAAGTGCAGGGTGCCAATGATCGCAAACAGCTCTCCGAGCTGGAGCGCCATTACCAGTTGCGCGAAGCCCGCCGGTTGATGGCGGGTGGTGTGACCCTGCGTGACCCTGCGCGATTCGATGTACGCGGCGAAGTCAGCGTCGGCCGTGATGTGCTGATCGACATCAACGTGATCCTCGAAGGGAAGGTAGTCATCGAGGACAACGTGGTCATCGGCCCTAACTGCGTCATCAAAGACAGCACCCTGCGCAAGGGTGTCGTCGTCAAAGCCAACAGCCACATCGAAGGCGCAATTCTGGGCGAGGGCAGCGATGCCGGCCCGTTTGCACGTCTTCGCCCTGGCAGTGTGCTGGGCGCCAAAGCGCATGTGGGTAACTTTGTCGAACTCAAGAATGCGAACCTGGGCGAGGGTGCCAAGGTTGGCCACCTGACCTATCTGGGCGATGCCGAGGTCGGCGCACGTACCAACATAGGTGCCGGGACGATTACCTGCAATTACGATGGGGCCAACAAGCACAAGACCACGTTGGGTGCAGACGTGTTCATTGGTTCTAACAACTCACTGGTTGCGCCTGTGGATATCTTTGATGGTGCGACGACCGCAGCCGGTTCGACCATCACGCAGAACGTGCCCGCTGAACAACTCGGCGTGGCTCGCGCCCGCCAACGCAACATCGAAGGCTGGAAGCGTCCGGTAAAAATCAGGAAAGACTGAGTTATCCACAGCCCGGAAAAATGATGTTCTGTGGGAGCGGACTCGTCCGCGAAAGCCATCCCCCGTTCTGGAATCTATGTAAATAGTTTTCGCGGACGAGTCCGCTCCCACGAAAAGCATTCCGGGTTGGTCCAGCTGGCCTATGCATACTTCTGAGAGCGGAGCACTGGAGCGAGAGTTACAGGAATCTCGTTCCTAAAGCTCCATTGAAAATACCCTGCCAAACCCTCTGGCCTTGACCAAACCCAAAAAATAGGTTTTGATTGCCTTCGTTATATTTCGAAACGAAACTTAAGGCTGTCATGTCGAAGCGCAATACACCACAACGTCGCCACAACATTCTCGCCCTGCTCAATGAGCTGGGTGAAGTCAGTGTCGACGATTTGGCCAGACGCTTTGAAACTTCTGAAGTTACGATTCGAAAGGATCTGGCGGCCCTCGAAACCAATGGTTTGTTGTTGCGCCGTTACGGGGGCGCAGTGCCGCTTCCTCACGAGCTGATCAGCGAAAGCAGCCAGCCGGTTTCCCGTTACAAACAGGCCATTGCCCGCGCTGCGGTTTCCCGAATTCGCGAGCACGCCAGAATTATTGTCGACAGTGGCAGCACCACGGCTGCGTTGATCCCTGAACTGGGCCAGCAACCTGGTCTGGTGGTCATGACCAACTCACTGCATGTGGCGCGAGCCCTTGCTGAGCTGGAACACGAACCGGTCCTGTTGATGACTGGCGGAACATGGGATCCGCACTCGGAGTCTTTTCAGGGGCAGGTCGCTGAACAGGTACTGCGCTCCTACGACTTCGATCAGCTGTTCATCGGTGCCGACGGCATCGATCTGATTCGTGGCACCACCACCTTCAACGAGCTGCTGGGCTTGAGCCGGGTCATGGCGGAAGTCGCCCGAGAAGTGGTGGTCATGGTCGAAGCCGACAAGGTCGGTCGCAAGATCCCCAATCTGGAGCTGCCCTGGAGCAGTATCCACACCCTTATTACTGATGATCGCCTGCCCAGTGAGGCGCGCGATCAGATACAGGCCCGCGGCATCAATCTGATTTGTGCTGCTGTCAGCTAGGAGATAACCATGTGTGGAATCGTCGGCGCCGTTGCTGAACGTAATATCACGGCCATTTTGCTCGAAGGCCTCAAGCGTCTTGAGTACCGCGGTTACGACAGCGCAGGCGTTGCTGTTTTCAGTAACGAAGGCATCCTTGAGCGCCGTCGTCGCTCGGGCAAAGTCAGTGAGCTGGAACAGGCACTGGAAGGCGAGCCGCTGATCGGTCGTCTGGGCATTGCCCACACGCGTTGGGCGACCCACGGCGCCCCGTGTGAGCGTAACGCCCACCCACACTTCTCGGCCGACACGCTGGCAGTTGTCCACAACGGCATCATCGAGAATCACGAAGCGCTGCGTGAACAGCTGAAAGGCCTGGGTTACGTCTTCGCATCCGATACCGACACTGAAGTCATCGTTCACCTGCTGCACCACAAGCTCAAGGACACGCCAGATCTGGCGGTTGCCCTGAAGGCTGCCGTGAAAGAATTGCACGGTGCCTATGGTCTTGCCGTGATCAACGCTGCACAACCGGATCGCCTGCTGGCCGCCCGCAGTGGCAGCCCGCTGGTGATCGGCATGGGCCTGGGTGAAAACTTCCTGGCCTCCGATCAACTGGCGCTGCGTCAGGTGACCGACCGTTTCATGTACCTGGAAGAAGGCGATATCGCCGAGATCCGTCGCGACAGCGTGCAGATCTGGAACGTCGAGGGTGTGTCGGTCGAGCGTGAAGTGGTGCAATATCATGAAGGCGCTGAAGCCGCTGACAAGGGCGAATACCGTCACTTCATGCTCAAGGAAATCCACGAGCAGCCCAAGGTTGTACAGCGCACCCTCGAAGGTCGCCTGGGGCAACAGCAAGTGCTGGTCCACGCATTTGGTCCACAGGCTGCCGAACTGTTCGCCAAAGTACGCAACGTTCAGATAGTGGCGTGTGGCACCAGCTACCACGCAGGCATGGTCGCGCGTTACTGGCTTGAAGGTCTGGCCGGCATTCCTTGCCAGGTGGAAGTGGCCAGCGAGTTCCGCTACCGCAAGGTCGTGGTTCAGCCGGACACCTTGTTCGTCTCGATCTCGCAATCCGGCGAAACCGCCGACACACTGGCAGCGCTGCGCAACGCCAAGGAACTGGGCTTTCTGGCCAGCCTGGCGATCTGCAACGTCGGCATCAGCTCACTGGTACGTGAATCCGACCTGACCCTGCTGACCCAGGCTGGCCCGGAAATCGGCGTGGCATCGACCAAAGCCTTCACCACCCAACTGGTCGCCTTGCTACTGCTGACCCTGTCACTCGGCCAGGTCAAAGGTTCGTTGGAAGAGGGCGTTGAAGCACAACTGGTCGAAGAACTGCGCCGCCTGCCAACCCGTTTGGGCGAAGCCCTGGCAATGGACGGCACCATCGAGAAAGTCGCCGAGCTGTTCGCCGAGAAACACCACACCCTGTTCCTCGGTCGTGGCGCGCAATTCCCGGTAGCAATGGAAGGCGCACTCAAACTCAAAGAAATCTCCTACATCCACGCCGAAGCCTATCCGGCTGGCGAGCTGAAACACGGCCCGCTGGCGCTGGTCGATGCCGACATGCCGGTCGTCACCGTCGCGCCGAACAACGAACTGCTGGAAAAACTCAAATCCAACCTGCAGGAAGTACGCGCCCGCGGCGGCGAATTGATCGTGTTCGCGGATGAGCTGGCTGGGCTCAAGAACGGCGAAGGTACTCACGTCATCGCCATGCCGCACATCATCGATGCCTTGGCACCGATTCTGTACACCGTTCCGCTGCAGCTGCTTTCGTATTATGTGGCGGTGTTGAAAGGGACGGATGTTGACCAGCCGAGGAACCTGGCGAAGTCGGTTACGGTGGAGTGAGTTATCCACAGGGGGAAATGTTGGTATTTGTGAATTAACATCGTCGCAAGCGGCCGCTTTTCCCCCACCTGTTTCCCTTAAGCCACGAACATCGCTGGCTTAGGTCCCTGAAAAGCGCAGATCCGGAATGTTCTGCATCCGCGGTGATGGGCCTTAAGGGGCCTATCACCGCGCCGCGTTACTTAAGTAGGGATGTCGCGGAAAACGTCATGGCCCCTAGGCTTCTGAGTACTTTCGCGCAATCTGCCCATGGGCTTTTCGCTTTATCCACGCTCCGCCATCAAGCCATTCAACTTCCCATACGTAAAACCCTTGAGCGCCTGCGTATCCAGCTGTCCGCGCTCGATGAAAGAGCGGGCCAGCCCCTCCATCGCGCCGTACAGGAACTCCGCAATACTTGAGCCGGCGCTCAGGCGTCTAACGCCTAGGCGCTGCAGTTCTTCGGGCGCTGACAGCCCATCGCGGGCAAGCAGGTTCACCGGTAGTGTGGAGGTGTTGCACAGTGTGGAAATCTCGGCGGGTGTGACCATACCTGCGGCGAAAATGCCGTTGGCTCCTGCCTGTGCATAAAGCGCTGCACGCCGGATGATTTCATCCAGACGCTGGGAGGCGGGCACCAGGCTTTTCAGGTAGACGTCACTGCGTGCATTGATGAATAGGTTAACGCCGTGTTTGTTGGCGACTTCTCGGGCAACTTCGATTTTGCGCACAAGTACCTCCGGTGGTGCGGCACCGTCTTCGATGTTGATACCCACGGCACCTGAAGCGACAACTGCTTCGACAACCCTGGCAACGTGCTGGAGGTCGTCGGAGTAACCGGCCTCAATGTCTACGGTCAGGGGGACGTGCAGTATTCGCGTCATGGATTCAACGCTGGCCGCCAGCCGCGTCAGGGGGAGCTGATTGCCATCGGCGTAACCATGCGCCCAAGCCATGCCCGCACTGCTGGTGGCGATCGCGGTGGCGCCCAACGACTCCACGACTTTTGCGCCGCCTGCACCGCTGACATTGGCCAGGATCAAAAGGCCATTCTTGTGCAACTCATGAAAAACATTGTCCAGTGGTTTCATAACACTTTCCTGTCTGAAAGTTGCCATCTGTCGACCTTGGCAGGCAAGCCACTGGAAATAGAAAGCCTGCCTTCGTACGGAATAGCTGCGTTGGCGCGTCAAGCCTCTTCGGTAGGCGACCACCCCAGTACGCGCTTGGCTTTTTCGTTGCTGACGGTCGGGCTGTCCTGAGTGATATTGAAAATACCACTTTGCTCTGTTTGCAACGCCAGCAGTGCGGCGCGGGCAGCGGCTTTTACGTGTACAGGGCTAGTGCCGGTCGGCTCGTCAGTGCCAGTGTCGGGCCCGTACAACTGGCCATAGCGCAAGACTGTGCCGTTCAATGCAGGCTCGCTCAGCACTTGCTGTTCCAAGGCCGCCACACCCCCCACGCTGATGCCGCGACTGCCTTGTGCCTCCACGTCCAGAGGACAGGTTTCCAGATAAGGGGTTTCGCCTGGACGGTAGGCCCAGGCGATGCTTTGAGCTATCAGACGCGTAGCGCCAGCAGCCCGAGCGGCGGCTACCAGATTACGCGTTCCTTCTGTACGGATACGTGCGTTGTTCTCGACCGCTTTTGCCATCAACTCAGGACTCAGGCCACGAGGCAGATCTGTCAGTTGATGAATAACAGCCCATGGCTGTATGCGGACCAGCTCTTCGTTTAAACGCTCGGCGTCATAGGCATCGACCACTACTGCTATAGCACCTGTGGCCTCAATGTCCTTCACTTTTTCGGCGCGACGGGTAGCGCCATACACGCTGTAGTCCGCAGCCACCAAGAGCTTGAGCATGGCTTTGCCGATTACACTAGATGCGCCAGCTACGAAAACTTTACGCGACATTGCACTCATCTCCTTGAGGTTTCATTGGGACGGAAGCAGGCCGGTGGCCAAGACTTCGCTCAAGCATCTTGGCCGCTGCGCTTGAATCCCCCAGGGGCCAAAAAACATAAAACAGACCATGACAAGAGTGCTGTGTCAGAACCGCTTTCTTGTCGTGTTCGAGTTGTTAAATCTTGCCCCTTGGGCTCACATTGAAGTGCGTGCACGACGCGCGAACATAGCATTGAACATACGCTGACCGTAGAGGCCGACGGCCAGGCCGAGTACGATCAGCACCACCGCCAGTACTTTGCTCACTGGCACGCTTTCGTTGAACACCATTACTGAGCCGAGCATGCCGAAGATAGGCACCAGCAGAGACAGTGGCGCCACTGTGGAAACCGGATAGGTTTTGAGCAGCGAGTTCCAGATCCAGTAAGCGAACAGCGTGTTGGGATAGACCTGAAACAGGATCGACAACACGGCAGTCGTATTCACCTGACTGACAAACGCGGTGTAGCCGGCGCTGCCGTTCACCGCGTAATCGAGGGCGAACAGCGGAATCGGTGCAAACGCGCTGGACCAGACCAGAAAGCCGAAGACATCCTTGGTGCTGGCCTTCTTGTTGATGATGTTGGCAACGCTCCAGGACGCCGCGCCCACCAGCACCAGCAACACGCCGGTGAGGCTCACCGAACCGTCACTGATCTTGATGATGCACAACAGCCCCGCGAGGGCGATCAACATGCCCAGCACCTGGAAGCGGGTCAGCGCTTCCTTGAACACCCAACCGCCGAGCAGGATGGTGAAGAACGCGCTGAACTGCAGCACCAAGGACGCGATGCCCGCCGACAGCCCTGCCTTGATACCCAGGTTGACCATGCCCCACAGACCAATGCCGAACACCAGGCCATAGCCGATGATGTAGCGCCACGGCACGTCGGGTTTACGGATGAAGAAAATCGCCGGTAATGCACAGAGACTGAAGCGTATACCCGCCAGGATGAGCGGATCGACGGTGGCCAGTCCCAGTTTGATCACCGAGAAATTCACACCCCAGATTGCCGTTATCAATACAGCCAACACTACGTGCAGTGGTTTCATGGATTATTTGCCTTGGTGAAGGTGGTCGTCCGCGACGGGGCAGCCCAGCGGGATGATGTTCTTGCCACCGGCTTCCCGCTGTTTCACACCATCCGTTAACTGACGATCGCGAGAAGTTTATTAAGGGTTGAACGTTATGTGGACGTCAGTTCCAGGTAGGTCCAGTACAGCAGGGCAACTGCGCTGATGGCGGCACCCAAACTACAAACGGCGACCCAGCCAAAGTGTGCATATGTATAAGTCGCAGCGATGGCACCCAGACCACTGCCTACCGAGTAGAAACACATGTAGGCACCCACCAGTCGGCTTTGCGCATCGGGGCGTGCGGCAAAGATCAGACTCTGATTGGTGACATGGACGGCTTGCACGGCGAAATCCAGTAACACCACACCCACCACCATGGCGAGTAATGAGTGTTCAACGAACGCCGTCGGCAGCCAGGACAAGGTCAACAGTGCCAGCGCGATGCCCGTGGTGCGATTGCCGAGCCCTTGGTCGGCGAGCCGTCCGGCCCGTGCCGCTGCCAGCGCACCGGCCACACCGGCGAGTCCGAACAAACCAATCTGGGTGTGTGACAGCGACAACGGCGGTGCGCTGAGCGGCAGTACCATCGACGTCCACAACACACTGAATGCGGCGAAGATCAGCAGGGCGAAGGTGCCCCGGACACGCAATGTGCGTTCGGTCAGGTACAACTGGAACACCGATCGCAGCAATTGCCAGTAGCTGCCTTTCGCCGGTGGCGTGGTGGAGGCAGGCATGGCGCGCATCAGCACCAGTGCCATGCCGATCATCAGGGCGGCCGAGACAAAATAAACGCCGCGCCAGCCGGCCAGATCAGCCACTGCACCGGAGACGAAGCGGGCCAGCAGAATTCCCAGCACCACGCCACTGGTCACGGTGCCGACGGCTTCGCCACGTTGCTCGGGACTCGCCAGCGAAGCGGCGTAGGCAACCACCACCTGCACCACGACTGCCATCAGGCCAACGAGCACCATCGAGCCGAGCAACATGCCCCAATCCTGCGACAGACCCACTGCGCACAGGGCCAGAGCTGACAGCAGCATTTGTGTAAGGATAAGTTTCTTGCGATTGAGCAAATCACCCAGCGGAACGATGAACAACAATCCGACGGCATAACCTGCTTGTGTCGCGGTCACTACGACACCAATCGTGCCCGGCGAAACCGACAGGCTGGCAGCCATCGATTCCAGCAAAGGCTGGGCGAAGTAGACGTTTGCGACCGCCATGGCGCAGGTAATTGCAAAAAGAAAAGTTTGATAGCGACTAAGCTTGGGGGTGTCCCGGGGTTGGGGAGCTTGCGTGTACCCACCGCTGGATTTTTCGGCTTCGATTTCCATCTTTACCGGGGCACGAGACTTGAACGGCATCGCTCCATCCTTGGAATATGTGGTTGCAAAAGAAAACCTTGTGTGAACTTTTAACAAGCGAGGTTGTTAAATGCAACCACATGTGTAAAACATTTTCGTCTGACGTTAGAACTTTTTACATTTCCTGCTACCTCGCCTCTAGGAGCCCCATGGCCAAACAGCAATTATTGGCGCAGAGCGAATGCCCTGTCGCCCGCACGCTTGAAGCAATCGGAGATCGCTGGGTTTTAATGATCATCCGCGACGCGTTCGACGACGTTCGCCGCTTCAGTGAATTTCAGAAACGTCTTGGTCTCGCCAAGAACATCCTCACGGTCAAGCTCAAAATGCTCGTGGAGTTGGGCGTATTCGACATTCAGCCGGCCTCCGACGGCAGTGCTTACAAAGAATATGTGCTGACTGATATGGGCCGCGCGGTGTTCCCCATCGTCGTCAGCATGCGCCAGTGGGGGGAGCGCTACTTGTTCAACGCAGGGGAGAGCTACTCGGTGCTGCTCGACAATGAATTGTCGGAGCCAGTAGAAACCATCGCCGTACGTTCCAAGGCGGGCAAGGTGCTGACTCCGGCCGATTGTCATCGTCGGGTCGTCAAGCGCTGGGGTTGACGCGAGTCGATAGCAACCGATCGCTGATCAAGTTGCTCTGTGATGATGTTGGCGGTTACAAAGCCAGCTTCGAACTGACGTTACCGAAACCGCAAGCCCTTCATAACGATTCCCTGACCACAAGCGGGCAATCTACCGGCTGGGCACCCGAGACTTCGAGGCCATCGATCAAGTACCGGGCGGCATTGCGGCCGATCTCGTAATACGGCAGTTGCACGGTGGTCAGCGCAGGGATGAACAGTTCGGAGATGCCGATCATATTGTCATAGCCCAGCACGGCGACATCACCGGGGATTTTCAGGCCACGGCCCAGCAGCAGTTGGTAGGCACAAAAGGCTATGCGGTCATTGCCGCAGATCAGAATATCGAACTGCGGACGGCCTTCAATCATGTGCCGTTCAAGGATGGCTGCGGTTTCCCCATAGGCGTCATGCTCGGAGAGGTCGTATTGCAAGAGTTCGCCGGTAGCCAGGCCGAATGCCTGGCAGGCCCGCTGCATACCCGCCTGGCGAATTTTCCAGGCCAGGCTCTTTTTTGGCAGATTGATAAACAACGGACGTCGGTAGCCTTGGCTGAACGCATGGTGCAAGGCGCGGTACTGCCCTGTTTCGTCGTCTGGCACATAACTGACGAGGCTGCT
The DNA here is from genome assembly GCF_032587815.1 of Pseudomonas syringae group sp. 26L6. NCBI lineage: Bacteria > Pseudomonadati > Pseudomonadota > Gammaproteobacteria > Pseudomonadales > Pseudomonadaceae > Pseudomonas > Pseudomonas syringae group sp. 26L6. Next base: position 93,831 of record NZ_JAWHPJ010000055.1, on the reverse strand, counting down.
GTCATCGGCTACGCAGTTGGCGAGCACCAGCGGTTTGCTTTTCAAGCGCTGGGGAATAGTTACTTCGCGCAACCCCATGGCGCTGAAGATCAACCCGTCAGGTCGGTGGGACAGCATCAGGTCGACGTTCTGGTCGGTGGGCGGGTTGCTTAGCAGGTTGAGGATAAATACGTTCCAGCCTGCCTGCTGTGCGGTCTGTTCGATGGACAGCAGCAGCTCTACCGCAAACGGCGTTGTCGCGGTGTCCAGCGCAAACACTCCGATGGTTCGTGTCTGCAAGTTGTCGCCGCGAATCCTGCGCGCTGACAGGCTGGGTACGAATTGAAGCTCGTCAATCGCGCTACGGACTCGCTGATACGTCTCGGGGCTCAGTTTTTCCGGATTATTAAGCGCCCGGGATACCGTCATCAGGGACACACCGGCCAATCGTGCAACGTCTTTAACTGAGGTCATGCAAGGCGGGGCCTGTCAGGTTGACTGATAATTATCATGCTACAGAGGCCTGATTTTTTTCGCGACTTCAATGATTTACCTGTAAGCATCCCGAAGAGAGTTCCCAGGCATTGGCAATGCACACCCGGCCTCCGGTTCCGTTGGCAATAAGCTTTACCCCCAGGCTGTCGGTCTGTGGATAAAGGCGACTACTGAAGCTGAAGCTGCCGTTTTGGTCAAACACTTCAATGGACGAGCGATCCAGGAAGACTCGCAGCTCAAGCCGGTCCTGTTGTGGGTGTATTGCTACGCTGCGTTGACCGCTGACGTGGGTGCCCGACTGATCGCGGTCCAGTATCAAACGTTTTAGCGACGCATCGTAGTAAAGCAGAGTTTGCTCCTTGCCATCTGAACTGCAACGCAACGCCACTCCCAGGTGACCTTCGGTGCAGTCGAGCAGGTCCAGGTGCACGTGGATTTCGAGCAGATCGCCGTGTACGTCAGTCAGCCACTGAGTGCCCGCTTCGCTCCACCAGGAAGTGCCAGGCAATGGCGTGTTGCGCAGCGCTGTCAGTTCGCGTGCGGGGTACACGCAAAGGCGATCGTCGCGCAGTTCGAGTTCGCGTGGCAGGCCGAGCATTCCGCGCCAGTGATGGGTTGCTGTGGGGGTCGGGCTTTCCCACATATCGAGCCACGCCCACACCAGACGTCTGCCATCGGCAGCCACGAGGGTCTGCGCAGCATAAAAGTCATGGCCGTTATCCAGTTCGATAAAAGGCCCGCCGTTGAACTGCCATTGGCTGTCGATTTGGCCCACTCGGTAGCCGGTATGAAACTTGTTCAGTCGCTCGTAGCCCTGGGCTGGCATGCCTTGGGGGGAGTAAAGCAGTACATCGCGTCCATCAAGGCGAAACAGGTCAGGGCACTCCCACATATAACCATCGCCTTCGTTGCCGCTGGATACATAGCTCACGAATTCCCACGCGTGCAGGTCCACAGACCGATACAACGGCAGCAACGGCCTGTCGCCCAGACGCGCACCGGCAATCAGGTACCAGTGGTCATCCTGCTGCCAGACCTTCGGATCACGGAAATGAATGATTGTGTCTTGCGGCGGGCTGTCGATGACGGCGCCGTGTTTGACGAAGTTGATGCCGTCGAGACTGGTGGCCAGGCACTGCACCTGACGGATCAAAAGCTCGTCGCCTACCTCACCCAGCCAGGTGTGCCCGGTGTAGATCAGTGCCAGGGTGTCGCCACACACCACTGCGCTGCCGGAAAAACAACCGTCCCGGTCGAAGTCATCACCGGGTGCCAGGGCAATGGGCAGGTGCTGCCAATGGACCAGATCAGCACTCTTTGCATGGCCCCAGTACATTGGTCCCCATTTCGCGTCGAACGGGTGGTGCTGATAGAACACGTGATATTCGCCACGAAAGTACACCACCCCGTTAGGGTCGTTCATCCAGCCCGCAGGCGGGGCCAGGTGATAACCGGGTCGATAGTCGTGGATCACCTGCGCCAGGCTATCCTTCAACGCATGGTGCGCGCGCTCCAGTGTGTTGGACATTGGACCGTTCATGGCATTCACAGAAAAACTCATAGGGAACCCGCTTGTACGAAGTGCGGCGTGGTGTCGTGTGTCAGGTGTTGGTCGGCGTCAGAGTGGCGTTTCAAGGCCAGGCCATCGGCGTCGAACACGTGCAGATTTTCGGTATCGAACTGCAGCGCGACCCGGTCGTCCACCTGCCATCCGGCTTTTGCCTCGCAACGGCAGATCAAGGGTTCGTTCTCGTCTGTAGCGAGATGCACGTAGACCTCGCTACCCAGGTATTCGACACTGGTCACGGTGACGCCAGTGCCACTGTTCGCTGCACTTAGAGATATGTGTTCCGGACGGACACCCAGGGTCAATTGCGCGTCGTCGGCCAGGTTCGAGCTGTCGAAGGGCAGGGATGTCATGCCCAGTGCCGGGATATCGATCAGGCTGTTGCGGCTTGGTGCGTGCAAGCGGACTGGCAGAAAATTCATTCTTGGCGAGCCCAGAAAACCGGCGACGAAGACGCTGGCGGGGCGCTCATAGAGTTCGCGTGGTGAGCCAACCTGTTCGACCTGACCGCCGTTGAGGACGACAATTTTGTCAGCCAGGGTCATGGCCTCTACCTGATCGTGAGTGACGTAGATCATGGTCGAGCCCAGCCGTTTGTGGAGCCGGGCGATTTCGTTGCGCATCTGCACCCGCAACGAGGCATCGAGGTTGGAGAGTGGTTCATCGAACAACAAAATGTCCGGTTCCCGCGCCATGGCCCTGCCCATTGCAACACGCTGGCGCTGCCCACCGGACAGCTCCCTGGGCTTGCGTTGCAGCAGTTTTTCCAGTTGCAGGATCTGTGCGGTTTTCAGCACGCGTTCGCGCAGGCTGCCTTTTTCAGTCTTGGCCAGCTTGAGACCGAAACTGATGTTGTCGTAGGCGCTCATGTGCGGGTACAGAGCGTAAGACTGAAAGACCATGCCGACGCCACGCTCGCGCGGTTCCAGGTCATTGACCCGGCGTCCGTCGATCAGCAGGTCGCCACCACAGATCGAATCCAGCCCGGCGATCAAGCGCAGCAGCGTCGACTTTCCGCAGCCCGAAGGGCCAACGAACACAACGAACTCACCCGCAGCGATTTCCAGGCTGACATCGCGCAGAATGCGCGTGCCGCCCAATTGCTTGTTGATGTTGGCTAGCTTCAATTTCATCACGATGCTGTTCCTTGTCAGTTGTGTGCATCAACCTTTCAACGCGCCGGCAGTGAGGCCGGAAACGATGCGGCGCTGGAAGATCAGCACCAGAATCACCAGTGGGACGGTCACCAGCACCGACGCCGCCATCAACAGGCCCCAGGGCAATTCGTGGGAGCTGCCGCCCGAAATCAGGGCGATGGCGACCGGGACCGTTCGTTGCGCGTCTGTCAGGGTGAAGGTCAGGGCAAACAGGAACTCGTTCCACGCGGCAATAAAAGCCAGCAGGCCGGTCGTGACCAGTGCGGGCCACAGCAGCGGCAACAGCACGCGGGTCAGCGTGACCCAGGGCGATGCGCCGTCCATGATTGCCGCTTCTTCCAGCTCATGCGGCAGTTGCCCCATGAACGTGGTCAGCACCCAGACGGTGAAGGGCAGGGTAAAAATCGTGTAGCTGAGGATCAGTGCCCATGAGGTGTTATAGAGACCCAGCGCGCGGATGACTTCAAACAGCCCCGAGAGCACCGCGACCTGAGGAAACATCGAGACGCCGAGCACCATCATCAGCACCGTGCCGCGGCCTCGGAACTTGACCCTGCCCAGGGCGTAGGACGCCGTCAGGCCCAGGAACAGCGCCAGCGCTACCACACTCAGCGCAACCACCAGCGAGTTGGCGATGGCCTGCAGGAATGACGCCTGACTGAGGACCGCTGCGTAATTGGAGAAGTCGGCTTCGGTGATCCAGTAGCTCACTTCAAACAAGGCACTGGACGGCTTCAGCGATGTCACGATGGCGTAGTAGAAAGGGAATATGGCGTAGAGCAGCAAGATCCCGATCAGGCACCAGAAACCCACACGTAGCAGGGCTTTCTTCAGTTGGCGCAGGTTCATGAACGCACCTCCAGTTGGCGACGGCCGAGGTACAGATAAAGCATGGCAATCACTGCCACTACCAGAAACAGCAGGGTGGAGGCGGCGCTGCCGTAGCCGACGTCCTGGAACTCCACCAGGTGCTGGCGGGCATAGACCGACATGCTCATGGTGCTCGAAGAGTTGGAGGTCAGGACGTAGATGACGTCGAAGACCCGCAACGAATCGAGAATGCGAAAGATCGCGGCGACCAACAAGGCGGGCATCAGCAACGGCAAGGTGACTCGCCAGAACACCCGCACAGGATGAATGCCGTCGACCCTGGCGGCTTCGTAGCAGTCGCTTGGCAGCATCTGCAGTGCCGCGAGCATAAGCAGGGTGACAAAGGGCACGGTCTTCCAGACGTCGACGATGATCACTGCCCACATCGACAGGTCCGCATCTGCCGTCCAGGCCAGCGGCGCGTCGATCAGGCCTAGGCTCAGCATCATATGGTTGATGATGCCGAACTGGTCATTGAGCATCCATGACCAGATCTTCGCCGAGACGATGGTCGGAATCGCCCAAGGGATCAGAATCAACGCACGGACCAGCGCGCGGCCGGTGAACTTGACGTTCAACAGCAACGCCACCATCAGTCCCAGGACCATTTCCAGCCCGACCGACACCACGGTGAAGTGCAGGGTGTTGCGCACCGCGTTCCACCATTGCGGATCGACCAGAACGCCTGACCAGAGGGTGCCGTCGTAGAGCAGATAATTGCTCAGGCCAATGAATGAGCCGCCTTCAGTGTCCGACAGGTCGGCGTCGGTAAGGCTGAACCAGAATGTGCGAAGTAACGGCCAGGCCGCCACCAGCGTCAGGCACACCAGCATCGGCGTCAGAAACAGCCAGGCGGCGCGTAGCCTGCGACGTTGTACAGGCGTTTCCCGGGTGACGAGTTCGTCGTCTCCGGGGAAGTCGGTAGAAGAGACGGGCATGTTGATCTCCTTACGTGTGGCTTACCAGTTCCGGCGTTTGATGCGGGTCAGTTCGCGTTCCAGTTCGACCAGTGCCTGATCGACCGGAATATCGCCCGCCAGCACGCTATGCACCCGATCGAAGAATGCGTTGGAGACGCGTGGGTAGCCGTTGGCCGTGATCGCGGCGGGGCGCATAACCCCATTGCTGAGGATGCCGTGCAACTGGGTGTAGTAAGGCATCGCCGCGAGCAACTCGGGGTCGGCATAAAGTGACTCGATAACCGGGTTGTAAGCGCCTGCCAGGGCACGCTGTTTTTGCTGCTGGGCACTGGTCAGGTACGCAACCAGTTCTGCCGCCAGTTTGGGGTTGCGGCTGTAGCGCGAAACCGCCAGGCCCCAGCCTCCGAGCGTTGAAGCGTGGGTGCCGTTCGCGCCGCCACTGGGCAGGGGCGCGACGCCGACCTTGTCTTTTATCGCGCTGTCCTTGCTTTGCACCAAGGCCCAGACGTAAGGCCAGTTGCGCATGAACAGCGCGTTTCCCGACTGGAATACGCCACGGCCTTCTTCCTCGGTGTAGTTAAGTACGCCGGGCGGTGAGATCTCGCCGATCCAGCTTTTTGCCAGGGTCAGCGCGACTCGTGAGGCCTGGCTGTTGACCACGATGTCTCCGCGCGGGTTGACCAGTCCGCCGTCCGGCTGGCTGCTGATCCATTCCAGGGCGTTGCACGTCAGGCCTTCATAGGCGCGCCCCTGGAACACGTAGCCCCACATAGTGGCATTCCCCGCATCGCGTTCGGCTTTTTGCACTTTTTTGGCGGTAGCGGTCATGTCCTCCCAGGTCTGGGGGACCGGCTGCTGGTACTTGTCGAGCAGATCCTTGCGGTAATACAGCAGCCCCGAGTCGGTAAACCAGGGCATCGACACCAGCCGGCCGTCGACGGTGGCGTTGTCCACCTGTGCCTGGAAATAGCCTTGTGTCGCATTTGCCGGAAGCAGTTCGCGCAGATCCGTCAGGTGTTTGGCGAGCATCCCCGGCCACACCATGTCGATTTGAATGATGTCGATGTCGGTGGACTTGGCGCTGAGGATCTGCTGGTAGAACGACAGGCGTTCGGTTGCCGAGTTAGGCGTGGAAACCACTTGAACGTTGTTGCCGGTCTGTTTTGACCAGCTATCGACTGCCTCCTTGCACAGTTGCAATTCAGCGCCGACGGCCCCGCACGAGATCGTCAGATCGGCTGCGTTCGACAGCGCAGAAAACCCGGCAGACAGGGTGAGCAGCGCGACGGGAAGAAGAGATTTCAGCTGTTTCATAGAGCCCTCTTTATTTTTGTTTTTATAAAAGTTAACGTTAACATCGTCAATGTAACAGCGCATTTTCGATGTGGCACCCTTTTTTCTCCGATTTGCACAATTTTGTGCTGAAGGAAAAAGGCTCGGCCAACGTCACGAAAACAATAAAAACAAAACAGGAAGTCCACATGCAGAACGCATCAAGATGGCTACTCGCAGGGGTACTCGGCACCTCGACAACCGTCTCTCAGGCCGCGACTCTGGAAGAGCGGATGGCTGCATTTGAAGCTTGTGCCAGCGCTGCTGAACGGCGTGCCGCCGCAGCCGAACAGCAAACCCAGGCGCTCGCCAGGGAGCTTCAGCAACTCAAACTCTCGACCCCCGCTTTGCAGCCTGCCGCCCCGGCTGTGTCGTCCAGTCCAGCACCCGCCCTGGATGATCGCGTGGCAAAGCTCGAAGCCCGCCAGCAAAGCATGGAGAAGCCAGGCAGTGCCAGACACCTCTCCGACGGGTTCAGCTTCAAGGGTTATGCTCGCTCTGGTCTATTGATCAACGACGGTTTGGGCGGCGGTCGCGGCGGCCCTTATACGACCCCGGCCGGTTCAGTCGGTGGAGCGGTCGGGCGCCTGGGTAACGAAGACGACACCTACATGCGCTTCGATCTGTCGAAAGAAATCTACGCGCAGAACGGCACGCGTTCCAAATTCACGGTCTCCATCGCCGATGGCGTTGAAAGCTATAACGACTGGACAGCCGAAGAAAGCAGCCTGAACGTGCGTCAGGTATTTACCGAACTCGATCATATCGCCGCCTTCAAGGGTAATTCGGTGTTCGAGAACGCCACGCTGTGGGCCGGCAAGCGCTTCGACAGGGATAATTTCGATATCCACTGGCTGGACTCGGACGTGGTCTTTCTGGCCGGTACCGGTGGCGGTATCTACGATGTGCAGATGAACAAGGACTGGCGCTCGAACTATTCCTTGATTGGACGTAACTACGGAGATTTCAGTGAGGGCGGCGTCGATGCCGATGTGGAAAGCTACATCCTGACCTCCAACCAATTCTTCGACAATGGTCAGTGGCAGTGGATGTTCAACGCCATTGGCGCAAAGAAAAACGACGTCGGCACGCGCACCAATCGAGCGGGTTTTGCGCCCGCAGATTCAGGCCTGCACACCATGTTGGCGAATCACCAGAAAGACTTTTTCGGCAGGGAAGGCTTCTTCAAGACGGCGTTGCTCTATGGGCAGGGCCTGGGGGCTCAGGTCAAGGACATTGGCGCGGATGGCGAACTGATCGACGACGCCCGCGCGGTGCGTCTGGCGATGTATGGCGAGACGCCTATTGCGCCGGGGTGGCGCATCGGTCCCAGCTTGCTGGCCGAGCAGAGCAAAGACCGATACGTCAAAGGCGACGATTACCGCTGGCTCACTCTGAACATGCGCCTGGCCAACGAGATCAACAGTAACTTCGAGATGGCCTACGAGCTGAGTTGGCAAACCATGGACCTTGACCCCAAAGGCTACCTGCAACGCAATGCAGTCGACGGCAACTTCTGGAAATTCACGGTTGCGCCGACCTTCAAGCCGGACATGGGTGACCTGCTAACGCGTCCCGAATTGCGAGTGTTCGCAAGCCTGATGAACTGGTCTTCTGATCTGGACCGATACAGCACGAGCGGCAACTTCGGCAAAACCGACTTCAACTCCGGTGGTGTCTGGCAATTTGGCATTCAGATGGAAACCTGGTTTTAGTGAGGTATTTCAGAAGTGCCAGTGAACAGTCAGGCTCAGTGCGATGCTGCGTGAGTGTCATGAGAAATTACCCGTCTACCTATCGAGTGGTTCCTTCAACCGCGCTTCATCATGAAAATAAAAAACAGCCCTCCCAACAATGCCGTCGCAATACCTATAGGCAGATCCTCTGGCGCGATAAGCGTGCGGGAGACGACATCCACCCAGATCATCAATAAAGCACCCAGAAGCGTGGCGACGGGCAACAGTCGTCGATGTTCCGAGCCCACCAGACGTCTGGCGATGTGCGGCACCATCAGGCCGACGAAACCTATGGAGCCGCACAGCGCAACCAGCACGCCGGTCATCAGTGAGGCGATCAGGAAAACCAGCAGGCGCACGTTGCGTACTTGCAGACCAAGGCTTGTGGCGGTCTGATCGCCGCCCATCAATGCGTTCAGGGAACGACCCAGCCCTTGCAAAAGAACCCAGCCAGACAGAACCGTGATCAGTGGCACAACGAGCAGCTCCCAGCGCGCCAGCCCCAGGCCGCCGAGCATCCAGAACAGCACTGAGGAGCTGGCGCGGTGATCGCCCAGAAACAACGACAGGTTAGCGATCGCCATCATTACAAAGGACACGGCCACGCCGCCGAGCAGCAGGCGTTGGCTGTCCAGTCGGCCTTTGTGGCTGGCCAGCCACAGCACCAGGCACAGGCTGACCAGCGAGCCGACAAACGCAGCCAGTGGCAATGTCAGCGTGCCAAGCACTTCTCCTACATGCATGACCACGATAACCGCGCCAAGTGTCGCGCCCGAGGTCGCGCCCAGCAGGTGAGGGTCTGCCAGCGGGTTGCGCGTCGCGGCTTGCAGGACGCTGCCGATCAGAGCCAGTCCCGCGCCTGCCAGTACGCCCAGTAACACGCGGGGCGTGCGTATCAGCCAGACGATGGTTTCCTGTCCCGCGGTCCAGAGAGGTGGGTTTTCGCTGGCGCCGAACAGCTTGAACATCAGGATATCCATCACCCGGTTCAACGGCACAGGGGCCGCGCCGAAGGTGATGCACACCAGACATGACATCAGCAGCACGAGCGTCAGAGTGATCAGCAAACCCGTGTAACGGCGAGGGTGCTCGGTCAGCCACTGCGCCAGGGTCATCGCGTCACGTCATGAAATGCTGCTGCAAGCGTCTCGATGGCCGCGACGTTGTCGATGCCTGGCGTCACCGCCACGTAGGGCAGCACGACATAGCGTCGGTTGCGGATCGCGTCGATGGATTGCAGCGCCGGGTTGCTTTCAAGGAAGTGCTGTTTCTGCGCGGCGCTGACTTCGCCGTAGTCGACGATCAAGATAACCTCGGGGTTGCTTTGCACAACCGATTCCCAGTTGACGTGGGTCCAGCTGGCCGCGACGTCGCCCATGACATTCTGCCCGCCCGCGGCGCTGATCAGTGCCTGGGGTATGGCCAGACGCCCGGCGGTCATGGGCCGGTCTTCACCGCTGTCATACAGGAAAACCCTGGGCGACGATTTGCCTGCCACGCTTGCCTGAACCTCGCTCACGCTGCGGCGCATTTGCGCAACCAACGCCTCTGCGCGGGCCTGCACGTCGAATATCCGGCCCAGGTTCAGCAAGTCGTTGTAGACATCCGCAAGTGTGGCTTCAGCGCGCGGCATTATCTGCGCGCAGGACTCGGTCAGTTCATAGGCCTGAATACCCAATGGGGCCAGGCTCTGCGGCGTGACGTCGCCACCCACCCGCATGCCATAGTTCCAGCCGGCAAAATAGAAGTCGGCGTTGGCATTGAGCAGTGTTTCCAGAGAGGGGTATTTGCTGGCCAGCTCGGGCAGGTTGCCAAGGTCGCGCAGCAGGGCCTGATCAGGTTTGTTCCAGCCGGTGATGCCGCTGTAGCCGACCATGTGTGATTGCAAACCCAGGGCAACCATCATTTTGGTGAGGTTTACATCGTTGCTGACTGCACGCTGCGGCGCAGCCGTGAAGGTCACCGAGCGGTCGCAGCTTTGCACGGTGACGGGGTAGGCGCTGGGTTGCGCTTGCACCATCGGGCTGCACAACAAGGTAATCAAAGCCAGGCGGGTGAGCAGGGTGTTCATTTCAGGGTATCCAGGTAATGCGCGGGTAATCACGCAGAGGGTGGCTGTCGACCAGCGCCTTGGCGCCGAATACGTGGAGCAGCATTTCCGGGGTCAGCACTTCCTGGGGCGTGCCTTGCGCAATGAGCCTGCCGTGATGAATGACACACAGGCGATCACAGAATGCCGCCGCCAGATTCAGGTCATGGATACTGGCCAGCGTCGCCACGCCGAGCTGCTTGACCAGCCCCAGCAGTTCCAGTTGATGGCGCGGGTCCAGGTGATTGGTCGGCTCGTCCAGCACCATTAACCGAGGTTCTTGCACCAGTGCCCGCGCCAGCAGGCAACGCTGTTTCTCGCCGCCGGACAATGTGTCGAACCGATGCTGTTCATAGCCCGCCAGCCCTACGGCGTTCAAAGCGCTCTGCACAATCGCGCGGTCGTGGGCGCTGTCCGCAGCGAAGAAGCCCTGATGAGGCGCGCGGCCCATGCTCGTCACGTCCAGCAGCGTCAGGCCGAATGCATCGGGGAATTCCTGAGCAACCACTGCGACGTGCCGGGCGCACCAGCGCGGGCTGCGGGACCAGATATCGTGAGCGCTGATCGCAACCTTGCCACTGTGCGGACGACTGTAGCGGAATGCGCAGCGCAGCAGGCTGGTCTTGCCGCTACCATTGGGACCGATCAGGCCGACAAACTCGCCGGCAGCGATCTGCAGGTCGATATCTTTCAGGGCGAAGTGTTCGTGCGCGCAGACCGACGCCTGTTCCGGCGCCCATGCGATACGCTCTAGCGCAAGCATCAGAAACTCAGGTCCGCAGTCACGTACAGCGAGCGGGGTTCACCCAGAATCCATTGCTGGCCTTCGTTGTACTGACTCGCTGCGTATTGCCGATCAAACAGATTGCGCGCCTGCAAGCCGAGCGTGGTATTGCGCAGTGCTTTCCATGACAGGCTGGCGTCGGCCACGGTGTAGGCGGGCAGTTCGCTGGTGTTGGCGATATCGGCGTATCGGCTGTCGACGTAGCGCAGCCCGGCGCCGATCTGTACAGCGCTGCCGAGCTGTTTGTCGAGCCACAGGTTGGCCGTGCGCTTTGGCACATCGACGGGTGTATTGCCGTCACGCGAGACGGCCACGCCCGATACGCTCTGATCAAATTGGTCATAGCGCGCACGAACGAAGGCCGCGTTGGCGGTCAGGGCCCAGTCCTGCGGCAGTTGCAGCTTCATGCTGGCCTCAAGCCCGTCGGAAGACTGCTGGCCTACCTGTTGGGTGAGGTCAGGATTGCCGGCATCGGTAGTGAGCAGCTTTTTCTTGACGATATGGTAAGCCGCCAGCGTCCACTCCAGGCGCTGGTCCCACAGGGCCTGTTTGAAACCCACCTCCGATTGCCTGGCGGTGGCGAGGTCGAATTGTTGCTGTGTGGGGTTGAGCGAGACAAGGCTGCCAACGCCATCGGTGCTGGTCGAGTATTGAGCGTAGGCAGAGCTGTCCGGCGTCAGCGCGTAAACCAGTCCGATTTTCCAGTTGTTGCCGATCAGGTCCTTTTCTGTGCGGCTGTCATCACGCAGGGCGTTGCGTTCGATATCCACGTAGTCACGGCGCACGCCTGTGATCACCGAGAGTTGGTCGCTCAGTTGCGTGCGGTTTTCCCCGAAGACCGACAGTTGTCGGGTCGTGCTTTTGAACAGCTCCGAATAGGGCGACGCACTCTGAAGATTGCCCGGTGCCGGATGTTCGATATCAATGGGGTCTCCCGCGGGATTCACATCGTTGTAGGGCGAATTGTTGGTCAGCTTGAAACGGATACGGTTGACGTCCATTCCCAGCACACTCTGGCTATCCAGCCCGCCCAGGCTGTGTTTGAAGGTGAACGTCTGCCGATCTCCCACCTGCTCCTGATTGTGCTTGATGCTGAAATAGCCGCTGCGCGACAGCTGCTGAGTAGCAGCGTCCCAGTTGTAGTTTTCGGCGTTCTGCCAGCGTCGGTGCGAGGTCAGGTAGTAAAGCTCGTTGGATGAGGTGAGCCGGTCGGAGATCTGCCAGTCGGTGGTCAGCCGCGTCCATTGGTCGTCGTAATGTTGCTTGTCGTTCTCGATGTTGTAGTTCTTGTCTCGCAAGCCTTCGTGATAACGGCCATTGATCATCGGCACGCCGAAGTAGTTCATCGGGCGCTGATTGCCGCCGTCATGGGCGAGGGTGAACGTCAGGTCTTCGCTGGCCTGCCAGCGCAGGGCACCACTGAAGAAAGTGCTTTGCGAGTCGCCGTCATCGATCCAGCCGTTGCTGCGCAGCTGATTGAGGTTCAAACGGTAACTCAATTGATCGGTTAACGAGCCGCCGCTGTCCAGCGCGGTCTGCTGGGTATCGTACGAACCGTAGCCAAGGCGCAGGTGGTTTTCGATATCGCCTTCAAAAGGTTTCTTGGGAATGACATTGATCACTGCCCCGGTAGCGCCTTCGCCATAGAGTACGGAGGCCGGGCCGCGCAGCACTTCAATGCGGTCGATTGCCCAGGTATCCACCGGCATGGTGACGGTGCCCATGGCGCTGTACATGCGGCTGCCGTCATACAATTGCATCACCGAGCCCTGACCTGTGAAACCACGCGCGGACAACGCCGTGCCTCCGTCGCCGGGTGTACCGATCGCCGTGATACCGGGGCTGCGGGCCACAGCCTGCTGCACATTTTCGTCACCGCGACTGCGCACCTCGTCCCCATTTAGCGAGCTGGTGCTGGCCGGGGTCTGCAAGGCCGTCAATGACAGGCGAGAACCGGCATGGGTAACTGAATCGAGATGCTCTCCATCTTGCGACTGGGCCGTAGCCTTAATCATGGACGGGGCAAGCTCGACCTGTTCGGAAGCGTTTGCGTAACCTGCGCTGCTGGCCAGCAGGCAGAGGGTTGTGACTACACGGCGGGACTGGAAAAGAGGGCTGATCATGGATTGAAGGGTCGCTTTGGAGGACTGCGCTTGATGATTTGTTAGTGTTATAACATAACATTTTGGCGGCGATATACACGTCTGTTTTTCTCCAAGGATGTGAGAAGACCTACGCTTATCACTGGTTAATCAAGAAAAAACGAGCGCAGTCGCTCGAAGTCAGGATTTTCTTTGCTGAGTAAGAAAAACCTGGACGCGTAGACTGACAAAGGATTTTCCCATGCATCTGGCTGGATATGCCCGGCATCAGGAATCGCTAAAGCTCGCGGGCTTCCCTCTGCATCGACCGGCAAGGGTTCAGCCTGTCACGAGGATTGAGCAAACCGGCGAAACCCTGGCCGTGCCTCCAGGCGTTTCGCTCGATCCGGAGGATCTGCCGGGTCATTTACTGTCTCCAAAAACCGCCGCGAGCATTGCGTATATTCAGTGCAGGAAGAGGTGTTTGATTACATCGAAAAAATCACGAACGCCGTGCTCGCTGAGCAGCATGCGGCAAAGAAATATGCTGGGATTACGGATCAATAACGACTCAATAAATCGCCCAGCACCCTGGCGTCAGCAACTCGACGAGATTTTCATCGGGGTCGCGGAAGTAAATGCTTGATCCGCCCCGGGGCCATTCAGTCCGGCCTTCAATGGCGACTTCTGCCTGAGCAAGGCGATCAGCCCAGGGTTGCATCTGGTCGGCGTTGATAGCGAAGCACACATGAATTCGCCCTTGCGCATCATGAGGCGGTATTTCTCCGCCGCTCAGATACTGCGTCTGCAGTGAAGCTCCGCATTTGAACAGCAGCAAGGTACTTACACCGCCCACATTGAATGCCACCAATGTAGGGCTTTCAAACATGACCTCCAGTTCAAGGGTGTCGGAATAAAAGTCCCTGGCCTTGGCGAGGTTCTCTACATAGAGCGCCGTTTCGATAATTTTGTTGAGTCGTAGCATGCGGTGTCATCCCTTCCGTTTTGCGACAAGTCTTCCCTGATCAACGGCTTCTCGTTGATCAAGGGCGTGTGGCAAGTTTTACCGGGAGGCCGACGGGCTGACCAATGCTCGGTTCTTATGTGCGTTATAAGCCTGAACTATTAAAGGACACCGAAGTGGGCCTGCGGGGCATTTCTATGCCCGCCTTGTCACCACCAGCTCCACCGCTGCAATGCGGTCCACGTCTTCGTAACCCTCTTCAAGCAACTCTTCGCCAAACACATCCGGGTCCAGTTCGCGATAGGTCCATGCCAGCGCCGCATGATCGATATCGTTGCGTACGGCCTCGAAGAACGGGTCGTGCTCGCCCACCATGGCCACGCCGGTATAGAGCACCAACGAGCCGCCCGGGGTAAGGCGATCCAGTGATTCGCGCAGGATGCGCACTGACAGGTCCGCGCCCAATGCGTCACCACCGTGGCGGTAGGCGCGGCGTTTGGCGTCTTTCATATACGGCGGGTTGGCAACGATGAGGTCGAAGTTGCCCGTCAGACCCGAGAGGATGTCGCTGTGGCAGCATTGCATGTTTTCCAGCCCGGCCACCCTGGCGTTGGTCTGAGCGAAATGCAGGGCCTTGGGGTTGATGTCGACGGCGTAGACCTGCGCCTGCGGGCGCGCAACTGCGATCAGCAGGGCACCAGCGCCGGTGCCACAGCCGATGTCGACAGCACGGCTGATCGAGTGTGAAGTGCCTTGCAGATGACGATTGATGGAGTGCGCAAAGCGATAGGTATCCGGACCGAAAAACACCGAGTCTTCATCGCCGGTAGGAAACGCGGAATGCACCAGCAACAAGTCATCCAGGCTTGAAAATCTCACCCGGCTCTTCAAGCCGTCTTCGCTGCGTTGAAGAATACCGGCTTCCAAAAGCCCTTGAGCCTCTGCAACCGGAAGCATGGATTCCGGTATCGTACGGCTCCAGCCGAAGACATCCCGCAGTGACGCGGCAATGCGGTTTTCCGAGCGTTGATTGACGTATTGATGAGTCAACGGCGTGGGCGTGATGAAACGATAGCCACTGGTTTTGAGGCGCTGGGCGAGCGCAATCAGCGCGGCGCTGTCGGGCAGTGAATGAGTCATGGGCGGGCTCCTGTCACTCGCTCGGCCATGCTGCTGACAAACAGGCGAGTGGCATGCACCCCGGCGGCTGTCGCGTGCCTTGCCGGGGACATGCTTTCGATCAACGTGGACATCTTCTCGGACGCTGCTGCCGACTCGAGTTTCATGTGCAGCTCGCGCACATCCGGGTCAGCATCCGCCGACACAGGCACGGCAAGAACCGGCGATGGCTGAGCGCCGCCTTGCAGATTGCGGAAACGGGATCGAAATGCTTCCGGCAGCCGCTTGCCGACAGGCTGCTGAGCGCTGCCATCCGACACCCATTCGCCGGCGATCCAGTCGTGCACCAATTGCTTTTCGTAGCCATTGAACACGCCGAACATCGGTGCACCGACCCCTTCGAACAATTTCCAGAAGCGGCTATTGAGAGGGTCTTCGTGACGCTTGATCCAGCCCCTGTTTTGCAGCACGGCAAGAAACTCCGGGATCTGGTCGGGCTCGGCAAGCCACTCGTTGACCGTCTTGCCGTCCAGACGGCAATAGTCGGAATGCATGTGCTGACCAAAGGTCCGCTTGCGCTCCAGCATGGCGATCACTTCCTGCTCCAGATCGAACGACTGGATGACCTGGGTAGAGCCCATGCCCAACTCGTTCAGCCTGTAGCCATTGGCGACACGGCGATAAAATTCGTCGCGTTCCTGGCCCACAGGCAACAGCTCAAGAACGCTCTGCGCAGCCTTGCGTGCGTGGCCGGTGCTGGCGTTATCGATCGTCACATGCAGCGTAAAGTAATAAGGGTCGATGCCCAGTTCATTCAGTTCGAACGATGTGATGAGCAAATGCAGCGGCAGCTGTTCGTAGCCCAGGTTGTAACCAATCACCTCGGGAAGGTACTGCTCGCTCAGTTGCCCCAATGACAGCTGAATGGCGCCTTGCAGGTAGGCATC
Source organism: Pseudomonas syringae group sp. 26L6 (assembly GCF_032587815.1). Lineage (NCBI taxonomy): Bacteria > Pseudomonadati > Pseudomonadota > Gammaproteobacteria > Pseudomonadales > Pseudomonadaceae > Pseudomonas > Pseudomonas syringae group sp. 26L6. The sequence goes on along the minus strand of NZ_JAWHPJ010000055.1, from coordinate 77,791 downwards.
ATCTGCCAGTGGGGCGCTGGTGTCGCAGTCCAGGTCGGCCAGCAACTTGCGATAAAGGGAGACATGATTCTGCGCCTGTTCGCCGTCGCCCAGTTCTTCCAGGTAAGTACGAATCAGACCGTGAAAACGGTAGTCTGCCCAATGCGGCAGCAAGCCATACAGCCATGCACCGTCAACCAGCTTGGTCGGCGCGACCTGCTGAATGAAATACATCGCGTGAGCCTTGGTCTTGAAAAATCGCCTGGGCTGCCCGGCGCGACGTTGTTCAAGGTAGAGCGCATAGTGATCCGCTACGGCCCCTACGTTCTGCTCCATCCAGTGTTCCAGCGCTTCAGGCTGAGCCGGAAGGTCGCAGTTTTCCCGCTCGGCCTGGGCCAGGCAGTGATTCAGAAACATGACCGCATCGTGTTGATATTCTGGAGCACGTTCACTCATCCATGATTGATAGACGGTTTTTGAACAGGCTTCTTCAACGACGGTTTTGACGACGGCATTGCCAGTCATTACTTGAAGAGACGTCATGAAAATCGTACCTCGGCAGTTGAAAATCACGATTGACGCGGTCACGCGAGACTTTCTGTTTTCTATGCAGCGTAGATAAGTGAGTATCGTGATACGGGGAAATTCAGCGTATTTTGCCGAGGGCCGATAGGTGGCAGATGTGGTTATTCCATGAGCACGAATGCCTCGCGGAAAAAATGTATTCTCGTTCTGTGTGCACATCAGGAACAGGCGATCATGGACAACTCACATGGCGTACAGAACCTTGTCTGGCAAACCAGCCAAGTGTCCTCGACAGACCGTGAGCAGCATTTGAAGCAAACGCCGAAAACAGTCTGGCTGACCGGATTCAGCGGCTCCGGAAAATCCACCATAGCGTTTGCACTGGAGCGAGCGTTGATGGACCTTGGCAGGCTTGCGTATACCCTGGATGGCGACAATATACGTCAGGGTTTGTGCCGGGATCTGGGGTTTGCTGCGGCAGACCGTTCGGAGAACATCAGGCGCATCGCTGAAGTCGCCCGGTTGATGAATGACGCAGGCCTGATCGTTATCTCGTCGTTCATTTCGCCCTATGAGGCCGACCGGGAAGCCGCTCGCTCGATCATTGGCCACGAACGCTTCATCGAAGTGTTTATCAGCACACCGCTTGAAACCTGCATTCAGCGTGACCCTAAAGGGCTTTATCGCCGGGCGTTGGCAGGCGAGTTGAAAGACTTTACCGGCATCAGCGCCCCTTACGAACCGCCTGCTGGCGCCGCCCTTTGTCTTGATACCAGTCAATTATCAATGGATGACTGTCTTGAGCGAGTTTTACGACTGCTCAGTCTGAATACATAAGCTGGCTGGCTCACCTGCTGGGTTCAGGATCATCGACATCGGCCTTTTGCTGCAAGCGGTCGGACAGGCTGAACACAGGTTTTGGGCGTGGGTCAAAACGTCTATATCGTCGATAACGATGATGTATTCAGCCCACACAAGGATGATCGAAAATGAACAATTATTTTCGCATGAGCGCCATTGCCATCGTGCTTTCGCTAGGCTCTCAAGTGGCTACCGCTGCGCAGGACGCTGATGACTTTGTAAAAGATGCTTCTGCAGCAGGGATCGCAGAAGTTCTGGTCGGCAAGCTTGTACAGGATGAGAAGGGTGTGTCTGCCGACGTGAAGAAGTTTGCTCAGCAAATGGTCACAGACCACACGGCTGCTAACGATAAGCTGGCAGCGATTGCCAAAGGCAAGAACCTTGAACTGTCCGAGGACCCCATACTGATGGACAAAGCCGAGGCCGCCATTCTGGAAATGCACAAGAAGTCGTTTGATCAAGCGTATGCCAATACTCAGGTCATTGCGCATGAGCAGGCGACCAAACTGTACAAGGAAGAGGCCGAGAACGGTGATGACCCCGAGCTCAAGGCGTTTGCCAAAGCCACGTTACCAATACTTGAGCAGCATCTTGAACATGCGAAAAAACTTTCTGCTGCGCATGGCGACGACGCTGCCAAAAAGTGATGTAACTGTAAAAACGTGATGGGATATTGCGCATGATGACATCTTCCTGGCGAGAGGTAACGTCATGCGGCTATTGAGACGTCACTGAATGATATGACTTTCGGCGCTGCAAACATCTGAGCGTTCGTGAATGAACAAATTTTCTATGGTCATACGAGTCATGGTTATACCCTTTTCAGTAACCGAGTGACTTATCCACAGGCAAGGCTGGTGTCCAGCCTGCCCGGGGACTCGCCTTATAGAACGTGTGCCATTGATGACCGAATGTGATCAGCGTTCTGGCAGGTTGTTATCAAGCAAGGTTCCAACTCCGAAGACCTTCATAGCCATCACCACCTGAAGACCCCGACGTGCGAGCAGCGCCTGAGCCTCGAAAGCACGAAGCCCTTTTACAAACACCACGTCGGTCAACGCAGTATCCAACTCGCCCTGAGACGGGAGAGATTTACGGGAGCGAAGTTTTTTCATGATTCCGTTCTCCTGAACAAGACAGGCTTAAACCCGTTTCAAACATTTTTGCCCTGTACAAAACCAGAACCCAGATCCGCACCGGTAATAGGGTTGGCAGTCGGATCTGACTGGGTCCGCTCCTTCATCATTTCCAGCACTTCTGCATCCTTGGCATCCAGCGTGACGGAAGCAGTGCCATCGCCGCCATCGACAGCCGGTTGTGGCGATTCCACATACTCCCAGACACCGCCCTGGTTCCACGGACCGCGTACATTGGGTTCACCGGACATGTTGAAGTACTTGTTGGTGAATTCCGGCATGCCTGGCAGCTTGCCCTGCGGGAAGTTGGGCTGGATGGCGTGCAGGGCTTTTTCGAAAGACAACTGGTGAGCGATTTCACGTGTCATCAGAAAGCCCAGTGCCTCTTTCACGCCCGGGTCATCTGTCACGTTCATCAAACGCTCGTAAACAATCTTCGCTCTGGATTCCGCAGCGATGTTGGAGCGGAAGTCAGCCGTTGGCTCGCCAATGGTATCGATGTAGGCCGCCGTAAAAGGCACACCGGCAGAGTTGGTCAACGGCGCACCGGCCCCGTACAGCAGGCTGGTGATATGGGAGTCGTTGCCATTGCCGTTGATGGAGCGGTAAAGCTCGCCTTCTTCTTCGATGCCTTCAGCCAATTGACCTTTGGCGCCTTTGTTGAGCATGACAATAATCGAGCCGACTATTTCCAGGTGGCTCAACTCTTCGGTGGCGATGTCCATCAGCAGGTCTTTACGGCCTGGATCCTCCTCGCTCAACCCTTGAGTGAAATAACGTCCGGCTGCTGCCAGCTCGCCTTGGGCACCGCCGAACTGTTCCAGCAGAAGATTGGCCAGTCCAGGGTTTGGTCTAGCTACCCGCACGGTATATTGAAGCCGCTTGTTATGAATAAACATGTCGTATCCTCAGGCGTGATCTTTTGGGAAGCGTCAACCCACCTGGATGGGTTTTATTCAACGCAGTCACTGGATATGAGAAAGCGGGGATGTAGACGTTGCGTATAAATTTAGTGAACGGGATGAACGGCCTGAAAATCCGGGTTCAATAGAATTTTCTTATTCGCTGAATGTTTGAAAAACAACACACTCTTAGTTCAGAGGCCCCGCAGGCAATGCTCAGAGCGTAAGCCGTCTATGTTGGCGAAAAATTCAAAAAAGACGGGTTATAAACAAAGTCTATTAGTTGTCATAGCCTTGCGGCCATCCCTATCGGCATGAGTGAGGGTGGCTATATGATATCGCTTACATTATGGCATTAATATTTTGAATTTTTCGAAAACCCTGCGATCTGTTTTGCGAGTCGACAAAGCAGGAGCACCACAATGGCTGATGAAAAACACTACCGTATCGATTACCTGCTGCATGGCAGTTACAAGACGTTCTATATAAGAGCGGTTGTCATGGACAATAAAGAAGCCTGGCACTGGGCGTCGGTGGATGCAGGATTCGGTGCGATCCCCAAGTACCGTTCCGACCCGGTACCAAAGCTGAGCAAGCCTCAAGCTGAAAAGCTCGGGTTGTCGAACGTGGAGTGGACGAGGGCTTGAAAGGTCCTCGTTCAAAACGCTATGAAGCTCACCGTCGTGCGTCACGATGCCGCACGACGGTGTACGCGCTGAAAAATCTGTGGTCGGCAGATCTGCCGGATGGACACCCGTTTCCCGCCATACTGAGCTGAATTCACCTCATTTGGATCAGCGTTCATCGCAAGCTCCGCACCTCACACCCCGCTTCCGCTCCCCGCCGCAAATCCCCGCAACCTCACGTTCTACGTGGCCCTGCCGATAGCCCGGTATCAGATTATGGCCTCATTGAACTTCCCTGATAGGGCACAGCTCTGAAGTGATGTCACTATGCCTCTATCTGAATGGATGATTCCCTTCGAGGTGGTACCACTGACCTTGCACCTGCCGTGATGCAAAGAAATAAAGGAGCTTTTTCAGCCGGATCGGGCACCCTAATTAAAATAGAGACCACTATGAACATCCTTTCGCCTGGTATTTACCTTACCAATCGCCTGCGGTTCCCTGCCAAGTTTGCCGTTTTAGCCATCATCATTGTCATCCCGCTGATCGTTCTTGGTCTTCGGGTTTTCAACAGTCTGAATGCGAGCATCGACACCGTTGCCCAGGAACGTATCGGTCGCGAATACCTGCATGTCATGACACCCGTTCTGCGACTCTCCATGCTGCAGCGTGCAGCAACCAACCGTTTGCTCGCCGGCGATGCCTCCGCTGCCCAGGATCTGGCCAGCAACCGCACCCAGCTTGAAACAGCGCTTGGTAACCTCGCCGACATGGATGCCCGTCAAGGACGTCTGCTGGAGACCGAGAGTCGCGTGCAGCGTCTTCGCGAAGGTGCGCGCTCCCTGATGGAAAGTCTCAAGCCTGGTCTTTCGCAAGACGAGGCGTTTGCACAGTGGAATGAGCAACTGGCCCAAACACTCAACTTTATCTATTACGTCTCGGCTACCTCGGGCATGGTGCTCGACGAAGATTATGCGTCGCTGTTTCTGATCGACCTGAGCACCATTCGTATGCCCAGAGAAATCAACGTGGCTGGTCAGATCCGGGGTATCACAGCCGGTTTGAGTACCGGTCAGGGGCTAAGCGTACCGATGCGCGGCTCGCTTGAAAGCCTGTTGAAGATCGAACTGCAATTTCGCGCGGAGCTGGAGCAAAGCATTCGACTGCTCAAGCGTCGTGCTCCAGAGCTTGCTGCCCGCATTGGCGACCCTATCGCTTCGGCCACCTCGACGATGGACAGCTTTCGCAACGACCTGCACGCCTACGTTAAAGGTACAGAGTTCTCGGTGCAGCAGGGGCAGGCGCTGAGCGCGCGCGGTAACGCCGTGGTAGCCGGGCTTTATAAGGCCCAGGACGAAATCCAGAGTGCGCTTCAAGGTGAACTGGATACGCGTTACGACGCGCTCTTGCTGCAACGCGAAGTCGTGATTGCCATGTGCGTAATCATGGGCTTGCTGTTGCTCTATGCGTTCTTCAGCATCTACCGTGCCCTGCGCCTGACCATTGATGGTCTGCTGGGCGTCACCCGTCGCCTGGCCGACGGTGATCTGAGCGCCCGTGTACAGGTGAGCAGCAAGGACGAAGTGGCTGACATCGCCAACGGTCTGAACCTGATGGCCGAAGCATTCGCCAGCTCCATTTCGCACATGGACCGCACGTCATACGAGCTGTCTGATGTAGCTGCCCGCCTGGGCACCTCCATCGGTCTGGCCAAGCAGTCGATGAACGCGCAACAGGCTGAAACCGAGCAAGTGGCGACGGCCATCAACGAAATGACCACAAGCGTGGCCGACGTAGCGCAGAACACCGAAGGTGCTGCGCTGGCTGCTGATGAAGCGAACACTGCCTCGCGTAACGGGCTGCGCATCATGCATCAGGCCCACTCGACCATTCAGGCTCTGGCTGAAGAAGTGGAAGTCAGCGCCCAGAAAGTCCAGGCGCTGGCCCTGCACAGTCAGTCGATTGGTGGGGTTATTCAGGTCATCAGTACGATTGCCGATCAGACCAACTTGCTGGCCCTGAATGCTGCCATCGAAGCGGCCCGGGCTGGCGAGCAAGGCCGTGGGTTTGCTGTGGTGGCTGATGAAGTCCGCACACTGGCTTCGCGCACTCAGGCGTCGACCGAAGAAATCCGCAACATCATCCAGCAACTGCAAAGTGCCACCGAGGTTGCCGTGCAGCAGATGCAGGCCGGCCAGCAAAAGGCTCAAGCGTGCATCAGTGCCGCCAGCGATGCTTCTGGCAGCCTGTCGAGCATCAGCCAGGGCGTCGAGCGTATCGTCGAGATGAACACTCAGATCGCCAGCGCCGCGGTGCAGCAGCATGCGGTTTCCGAAGACATCAACCGTAATGTCATGGAGATCCGCAACAGCTCCGGGACCTTGATGCTGGGTATCGACAACAATGCGGTCACTGCCGAAGAACTGGCGCGAGTTGCCACCGACATGCGCAATGTCGTGGCGCGTTTCAAGCTGACTGCCTGACCGGATCGGGGGCTTGCAGCCCCCCGATTCTCCTCTCGAATCGGCGTTCGAACGCTGATTGCCTTTTTTTGATCAAGTTTTGCTCTTCTGCAGCCGATAGCTCTGGCGCGCGGGTTTGCTGTCCATAAAAACAAATCTTCAGCTCTTTCGTCGCGCACAAAAAGCATTTTCAGGAGATTTTATGAACAGCAGCTTTGCGAATATCAGCGTCAACATGAAGTTGGCATTGGGCTTTGGGACGGTTCTTTTTTTCACTGCCATTCTCGCCTTGGTCGGCTGGACCAGCCTCGATAAACTCATCAATCGCACCGACAGAATCGGCGACATCACTGAGTTGAGTGACAACTTGACCAATCTGCGGGTCGCGCGCCTGCAATATATGCTGACTGACGGCGATGAAACCGCCGCACAAAACATGCAGAGCAAGCTGGATGTCTTCAAGGCGCAGCAGCAATCACTGCTCATCAGCTTCAACAACCCGCTCAACCTCAAGCCTCTGCGCGAACTGGCCGATGTCACCCGTGACTATGAAGCCTCGTTGAACAGCATGCGCGCTGCGTTTCAGGCTGGCGCCAAAGTGCGTAACGAGATGACCGCCAATGCCATGGTTGCCATGCGGGCTGTCGACTCGTTGAACGATGCCGTCACGCAGATCGATCCTGCGGACCCGGCGCGTTTTGATCAGGCCCAACTGGCGACTGCCGCCAGGCAAGACCTGATTCTGGTTCGCTATGAAGTACGTGGTTATACCAGCAACCCCAATGACAAGACCGAGACAGCAGCTTTTCAGCAACTGGATACGGCGATCAGTCATCTGGACAGGCTCAAAACCACTTTTGGCGCTGCCAACCGCGAACAAATTGCCCAGTTTGAAAGCGCTCTTCGTAGCTACCGCAGCTCGGTCGAGGCTTTCAAGGCCACCACTCAGACTGCTGCGAGCGTGCGTAAGGACCTGACTTCCCAAGGGGCTGCCATCGTCAAACTGGGCGAAGAGCTGTATGGCATTCAGATGCAGATGGGCAAGGATGACACTGCTCAGGCGCGTAATCTGCAGATCGGTTGCGTGCTGTTGGTCATGTTGCTGGGCATTCTTGCGGCCATCGTCATTACCCGGCAGATCACCCGGCCGCTGCGCGACACGCTGGCGATTGTCGAGCGCATCGCTGCTGGCGACCTGACTCATACCGAAGCCGTCACCCGACGTGACGAACTGGGCGTATTGCAGCAGGGCATCCAGCGCATGGGCACCACCCTGCGCGAGCTGATTTCCGGTATTCGTGACGGCGTCACGCAGATTGCCAGCGCTGCCGAAGAGCTGTCGGCGGTTACCGAGCAGACCAGCGCCGGGGTCAACAGCCAGAAGGTCGAGACCGATCAGGTGGCGACCGCCATGCATGAAATGTCGGCCACCGTGCACGAAGTGGCACGCAATGCCGAGCAGGCGTCCGTTGCTGCCTCCGATGCCGACAAGCAGGCCCGTGAGGGTGACAAGGTCGTCGGCGAAGCCATCCAGCAGATCGAGCGACTGGCCGCCGAGGTGGTTCGCTCATCCGATGCAATGAACGTGCTGGAGCAGGAAAGCGACAAGATCGGCAAGGTTATGGATGTAATCAAGGCGGTTGCCGAGCAGACCAACCTGTTGGCACTCAACGCAGCCATTGAGGCCGCGCGTGCCGGGGAAGCCGGTCGCGGTTTTGCCGTGGTGGCCGACGAGGTCCGCGGCCTGGCGCAACGGACCCAGCAGTCCACCGAGGAGATCGAGGGCCTGGTGGCGGCATTGCAGAATGGCACGCGTCAGGTGTCGGGCATCATGCTTGGCAGCCGCACACTGACTGACAGCAGTGTCGAGTTGACGCGCAGGGCCGGTACGTCACTGGAAAGCATCACCCGGACCGTGTCGAATATTCAGGCGATGAACCAGCAGATCGCAGCCGCCGCCGAGCAACAAAGCTCGGTGGCCGACGAAATCAGCCGCAGCATCGTCAACGTTCGCGACGTATCCGAACAGACCGCCGAAGCCAGCGAAGAAACCGCAGCCTCCAGCGTCGAACTGGCGCGTCTGGGAGGCCAGTTGCAAACGATGGTCAGCCACTTCCGCGTCTGAACCAGCGCACTGTTGTGCCCGTGCGGCGCGGGGCGCGTGAGGTGTTCTTTCGGACACCTCTCGTTCCCTGCGCTCCAGCTAAGAAGTCATAAAGAGGACGCAGAGCGTCCAGAACGGCATGCGACGCAGAGCGTCGCACGATAGCTTAGATTATCGTTCCTCACGCTCCAGCGTAGGAATGCCGTGTGTGACGCTCCGCGTCACCAATCTACGCAGCGCCGACTGTTCACGATCGGGCGCAGAACATTCAGAACGGCATACCCGTTAGTCCTGCAAATATACGTTGGTATATATAACTCATACTCACAGATAAACATGACCTACGTTTGCAGGTTTTAACAGTTGTTCAAAACTCGATAAGCTTTACTCACTGTCCGGCAACTATTAACTCACGGCCTTTTTCTGTTATCGCCGACCGCCTGTTTGTTTATCACGCTGGCGGGTACGCGCCTGCACAGCCGATTCGAGGTGAACAATGCATTCGATATTTGAATTCGGTAAAAGCCTGCGCACGCCCCGTTTTGTAAAACCCGGTGCGCGCACTCCTTATTGGGCCGATGGTATTTGCCTGGTCGTTATTGCCGTGTTTATTGCGCTGGTGCTGTATGGCGTGGGCCAGATGATGCAGCCACTTGCCGCGCTGAACTCAAGCCCGATGAGCCTCGACCCTGCGCGCCTGCCCGAATATGCATTGCGCACCACGCTGCGCATGTTCATCGCGCTGGCCGCTTCGCTGGTTTTCACGTTTGTCGTGGCCACGCTGGCGGCCAAAAGCCGTAAGGCCGAGCAGGTGATTATCCCGGCGCTGGATATTCTTCAATCGGTTCCGGTACTGGGGTTTCTGACGTTCACAGTGACCTTTTTCATGGGGCTGTTCCCCGGTCGGCAAATGGGTGTCGAATGCGCAGCGATTTTTGCCATCTTCACCAGCCAGGCATGGAATCTCGCATTCAGTTTCTATCAGTCACTGCGTACCGTGCCGAGCGACCTGAATGAAGTCACCCGGCAGTTCGGACTGTCTCCACTGCTGCGTTTTACCCGTCTGGAGCTGCCGTTCGCCGTACCGGGGCTGGTGTGGAACATGATGATGTCGATGTCCGGCGGCTGGTTTTTTGTGGTCGCTTGCGAAGCCATTTCGGTCGGTGACACCACGGTCAATCTGCCTGGTATCGGCTCGTGGCTGGCGCTGGCCATCGAGCAGAAAAACCTTGCTGCGATTGCCTGGGCGGTGGGCGCAATGGCGCTGGTGATCCTGGCCTATGACCAAGTGTTGTTCAGGCCGATCGTGGCATGGGCGGACAAGTTTCGCTTCGAGCAAACCGCGTCGTCAAAGCGTCCGCGCTCCTGGATGTACAGCGTGCTGGGTCGCTCGCGGGTGGCACCGATGCTGGGCTCGATCCTCGCTGCGCCGTGCAAATGCCTGATGCTGATCGACTGGCGCGTGGTATCCCGGCTGTGGAACGTAAAGCTCACGCCTGGCGTTGCCCGGTTGCTCGACTATCTATGGCTGGCCCTGGTGATGGCTGCTTGCCTGACCGGCAGTGTTTACCTGTTCAGGTTCATCGAGACATCGCTGGGCATGAGCGACCTGGTCACCGCGTTGGGATTGGGGCTGGCAACAATGGTGCGGGTGATTGTCCTGATCGTCATCGCCAGCCTGATCTGGGTGCCTGTTGGTGTATGGATCGGCTTGCGTCCGGTCTGGGCTGAACGCTTGCAGCCGATAGCGCAGTTCATGGCGGCTTTTCCAGCCAACGTACTGTTCCCTTTTGCAGTGATTGCGATTGTCGGCCTGCACCTGAACCCGGACATCTGGCTTTCGCCGCTGATGGTGCTCGGCACCCAGTGGTACATCCTGTTCAACGTGATCGCAGGGGCCAGCGCCTTGCCGACTGACCTGCGCGAAGCGGCCACGATATTCAACATGCGCGGCTGGCAGTGGTGGCGGTGTGTGGCCTTGCCGGGGGTGTTCCCCTACTACGTCACAGGGGCGCTGACCGCATCGGGTGGGTCATGGAACGCCAGTATCGTCGCTGAAGCGGTGTCCTGGGGTGATCAGCATCTGGAAGCGGCAGGGCTGGGTTCTTACATCGCCAACGCGACTCAGGCGGGAGACTTTCCACGCGTTGCGTTGGGCATTGTTGTCATGTCGATCTTCGTCATCGCGTTCAACCGGTTGCTGTGGCGTCCGCTGTACGGGTTTGCCGAGCGGCGTCTGAGTCTTGTGTGATTTTGATTGAGGAGGGCGCCATCATGATGGCTGTCGAAACGCGTTGCCTGGTAGATGTTCAGAAAGTCCGACATGTGTACGGCAAAGGCAGCAAAGAGCGCCTGGTGCTGGATGACGTGACACTGACGCTCAATGAGAACGAAATTGTGGGCCTGCTGGGTCGCTCCGGCTCGGGCAAGTCCACCCTGCTGCGCTCCATCGCGGGGTTGGTGGTGCCCACCGAAGGCGAAGTGAATTTTCCTCGCCGCGTGCAGGGGCGGGCGATGTCGGTAGGCATGGTTTTTCAAAGCTTTGCCCTGTTCCCGTGGCTGACCGTGCTGGAAAACGTCGAAGTCGGGCTTGAAGCGCAACGTGTGCCACCCGCCGTGCGTCGCAAGCGCGCGTTGGCGGCCATCGACCTGATCGGTCTGGACGGCTTTGAGAGTGCTTACCCCAAAGAGCTTTCAGGCGGCATGCGCCAGCGCGTGGGCATGGCACGTGCGCTGGTCATCGACCCTGATGTACTGCTGATGGACGAGCCGTTTTCCGCGCTCGATGTGCTGACGGCCGAAACCCTGCGCACCGACTTGCTGGATATGTGGAGCGAAGGGCGCATGCCCATCAAGTCGATCCTTATGGTGACGCACAACATTGCCGAAGCCGTGCTGATGTGCGATCGCATTCTGCTGTTCTCCTCCAATCCGGGTCGGGTGATCAGCGAGATCAAGGTCGATCTGCCTCAGCCGCGCAATCGCCAGGACCCGATCTTCCGGGCGCTGGTGGAGGAGATCTACGTGCTAATGACCCAGGACAACGATGCAGGCGAAATACGTCAGGGCGTGTTTCCAGGCACCGGGCTGGGCATGGTCTTGCCGCAGGTGTCCACCAATGCGCTGGCAGGGCTGATCGAAGCCATTCATGCGCCGCCCTACAGCCTCAAAGCGGACCTGCCGGAACTGGCCAGCGCGCTGCACTACAACGCCGATGAGCTGTTTCCGATTGCCGAGGTCCTGCAACTGCTGCGTTTTGCAGAGCTCAAGGGCGGTGATATTCGCTTGTTGCCTGCCGCAAATCGCTATGCGCTGGCGGATGTGGACGAACGCAAGCAACTGTTTGCCCAGCATCTGCTGAGCTTCGTGCCGCTGGTCGCGCACATTCGGCGGGTGCTGGATGATCGCCCCACGCACACGGCACCGGCGCGGCGTTTTCGCGATCAACTGGAAGACTTCATGTCGGAAAGCGATGCCATGCAGACCCTGAATGTCGTTACGCAATGGGGGCGTTACGCCGAGCTGTTCGCTTATGATGAGCTGGCCGATCAGTTCAGTCTGGATAACCCGTCCTGAGGTTTGTACGACATACTCGGCAGGCCTTTTGAAGAGCGAGATGGTGCAGATGCACGAGCCAGAATCCTGTAGCAGAGCCGCGATGGTCGTCAGGTGGGTCGCTTTGCTGGCGCTGGCGCTGGTCATCGCGATTGCCGATACCCTGACCGATCTAGAGATCGCCGTGGGGGTGTTCCAGATCGCGGTGGTGTTGCTGGCGGTCAGGCTTTTGCCGTTCAGGGGCGTTATTGTCATGGCGGCGGTGTGCATGCTGCTGACGGTGGTCAGTTACGAAATGACCACCTCCAGAGGCAGCGAGGCGTCCGGGCTGATCAACTGCGTCATCAGCCTGGCCGCCATCGCCATGACCACCTGGCTGGCGCTACGTATGGCGCGGGCCATCCGCACGGTTCATGAAGCGCGCTCGCAGCTGGCGCACATCGCTCGGGTCAATCAGTTGGGTGAGCTTGCTGCGTCCATTGCCCATGAGGTGAATCAGCCGCTGTCGGCGATTGTCATCAGCGGTAACGCCTGTCAGCGCTGGCTGGCCACCGAGCCGGTCAATCTGGAAAAGGCCCGTCAGGCAGTCGAGCGCATGATCGGTGATGCCAATCGCGCCGGAGATATCATCGTGCGCGTGCGCGCCCTGGCGAAGCGCTCGTCGACGCACAAAGAGTGGATCAGTGTGGCGGACACGGTGGCCGAGATTGTCGCGCTGGCGCGCAGCGAGATAGACGGGCAGGGCGTCACACTGTCGGTTGACGTGCCGGAGGGAATGCCACCGCTGCTGGCTGACCGGGTGCAGATCCAGCAAGTGCTGCTGAACCTGATGCTCAACGGCATGGACGCGATGAGGAAAGTCGAACCGGAACAGGCGCAACTGGACGTGCGGGCCGAGTGGCACGGAGGCGGGGAAATCGAGTTCACTGTCAGCGACAGCGGTGTAGGGATTCAGCCGGAAGCAGCCGACCGGCTTTTCGACGCTTTCTACACCACCAAAGAGGAAGGCATGGGGATTGGACTGGCGATCAGTCGGTCTATCATCGAAGCCCATGGCGGGCGAATCTGGGTGACGCCCAACCCCTCAATCGGGGCCACGTTTCATTTCACGCTGCCCACTGGAAAAATGGAAACCTGATGAACACAGCCGCCACTGCACCGCAGGCCGAAGAGCCGGTCATCTTTGTCATCGATGACGACCTATCGGTGCGTTCTTCGCTGGAAGACCTGCTGGCGTCAGTCGGCTTGCGCAGTATGTTGTTCGGCTCGACCCACGAGTTCATGGACACCCCTCGTCCTGATGCGCCGGGCTGCCTGATTCTGGACATTCGCATGCCCGGCATGAGTGGCCTGGATTTTCAGGAGCACATGGCCAGGTCGGGGATTTTTCTGCCGGTCATTTTCATCACCGGGCATGGCGATATTCCCATGTCCGTGCGGGCGATGAAGGCCGGTGCGGTGGAGTTTCTGACCAAACCCTTCCGTGACCAGGACTTGCTGGATGCGCTCCAGCAAGGGCTTGAGCGAGACCGCAGCCGTCGCCGCAACTCCGCCGTGGAAGCCGAGTTGCAGCGCCGTCACGCCAGCCTGAATCATGGCGAACAGCAGGTGATGGAACTGGTCGTCAGTGGCTTGCTCAACAAACAGATCGCAGCCCGCCTGAACGTGAGTGAAATCACCGTCAAGGTCCGGCGTGGCTCGGTCATGCGCAAGATGGAAGCCGACTCGCTGGCTGACCTGGTCAAGTTTGCCGAGCGGCTCAAAGAGCTCCGTTGATTAACCCACGCCCGCACACTTATCGTTCCTTGCGCTCCAGCGTGTGACCGCCTTGCGTGAGGCTCCGCGTCACAACTCTGCGCCGCGCTGCTTGCTCGACTCATTCACCAGTTGTGGCAATACGTAGTTGCGTACCACGTACAACGAACCCTCTGCGCTCAAGTGTCCCGAGTCGATCTGCAGCAATGAGCGGCTGTTTTCCAGGCGTACCCGGCAGGCATCGGCGATGCACAGCTTGTCGATCAGCGATATAAACTGGATGCCCGCCGATACAGCCAGCGCGCGGGTTGTCTGATCCACCCGCATGACGCTTTGATCCAGCGCCGGATCGCGGATATGCGACTCGCTCAGCCCCCAGTGACGGTTGACGATGACACTGGGCAGCGATGGGCTCCACGATGGCATCGGACCGATCAGCACGATATGTTTCACGCCAAAGCCCTTGAGGCGGGCCGCAATCTGCTTCCAGTCGGTCTTGTCGTGGCCATCCTTCTGCGCGATGACCACGATGTCCGGACGCAGCCTCTCGATGCTCTGCAGGGCAGTCCTGTTGGAGTAGTCGCAGGCCTTGCTGGTCGCTGAAGCGCGTCCCTCGTGGTCATTCAGGTCGGGAACGCAACTGGCCGAGGCCACCTGATAGAAGGGGGTCGTGCGTGTCAGCAAGGTACGCAGCCCGAGTGACAACGCCTGGGCGTGAGAATCGCCCCACAAGAACACTCCGCCCGGCCCCTGTTTGCGCGTGCAGGTCTCGTCGATGGCCGACTGGCCACGCTGGGTCAGGGCGGAAAAGGCGTCACATTTCAGCCAGTAGGGCTCGTACAGGTTGTGCTGTCGATCAACGTATTCCTGGATGAAATGCGCCTTGTCCGAAACACTGATCGGGCGAAGTGGCGATACCGCGCCTCGCGTCGCACCCACCAGCGCCCCCGCCACGAAGACCAGAACGACCAGTGCGCCAGGCATGGCAAATTTCCGGCGCTGGTCAGGTTGATGTGGGCTGGCGGGCCGCTCGATCAACCGCCATGAGATCAGCCCCAGTGTCAGAGCCACGCCGATGCCCAATAGCACCGTGCGGGTGTCGCCCAGCAAACCGGTGTAGTTCATCCACACCACCACCGGCCAGTGCCACAGGTACAACGAGTACGACAGTTTGCCTGCCCATTGAAACAGTGGGTTGCAGGTCAGCAGCGAATCATTGCGGGCCGCCGCGATCACCGCGAAAGTCCCCAGCACCGGCATTAGCACCAGATACCCTGGCCACGTATCCTGTACGGACAGCAGACAGAAACCGGCAACGATCAGCGCCAGTCCGACCTGTTCCAGAACTCGCTGCTGTAGGGGCCTGAGTTGCAGCGGGAACAGGCAGGCCACGCCACCCGCGAGCAACTCCCAGGCACGGGTCGGCAGCAGGTAAAACGCAGCTTCTGGCCATCGGGACGAGGCAAACACACACACCACAAAGCCCGCCAGACTTGCGCCCAGCACCCACCAGCGCAGGTTGTGCAGCGCGACAAAGCGACTGAGGAGCAACAGTGCAATCGGGTACAGCAGGTAAAACTGCCACTCCACCGACAGCGACCAGGTGTGCAGCAGCCATTTCTCATGAGCACTGGCGGTGAAATAACCGGCCTCGCGCCAATAGACAACGTTGGAAACGAATCCCAGGCTGCTGGCCACATGAGTGCCCAACGCGCTGTAGTCCAGCGGCAGCAAAGAGAACCAGCCCAGCAGCAGCAAGGCAAGACACAGCACCGCGAGGGCCGGGACGATGCGTCTGGCCCGCGACGTGTAGAACGTTGTCAGCCTGAATTTGCCGCTCCTCAAGCCACGCAGGATGATCCCGGTAATCAGATACCCCGAGATCACGAAAAACACGTCCACCCCGGCGAAACCACCAGGCATCCAGGCGGGCTGAAAGTGAAAGAGCAGCACCGCAGCCACCGCGATGGCGCGCAGCCCATTGATGTCTTTTCTGAAGTCCATTTGATGAAGCCATCCGGTGGATGATCGTAAGGGAGAATGGCACTGTGCAGCGGCCGGTAAATGATCTGGCGGTCCGTCAGTGGGCAGTGGAGGGCAGCCTGAGCGCATGGCTTGCAGCGGATTGTCTGCTGGCAATCACATGACCAATGGCCACGCCTATAAACAGATTGGCGACAGCGACCTCGAACATGTCGGTGGTCCAGCTGATCAGGCACCAGCAGAAACTGATCGCCAGCAGCATGTGGCCGATGCGGGTCTGATCATCGATCAGTCGGAACAACAGCGGAATCTGTAGCGCGTACAGCAACAGCCCCAGCACGCCCAGCATCGCCCACAGATACAGCGCCGAGCTGTCCATGCCGAGAAATACGCCGGCACCTTCGACCGGAAACAGCCCCATTGTGCTGCCGACCATGCCGAAGCCCGCGCCGCTGATCATCCAGCCTTCGCGGCTCATGGCATTGATCAGGTTGGGCCAGGTATTGATCATCCGGTCATACAGCGAGGCCAGAGAGCCGCCGCTACTCACCGCATAGGCATCGGGGCTCACAATCAGCCCTAGAGTCGGTAGCAGCAGCCCGATGCCTACCACCACGATGCAAAGCGTTCGGCAGGTCCAGCTCATTCGCCGCAGCAACAGCAGAATGAGGGTCAGGGCGAATGCCGCGGCTGGCGCTTTGCTGGTGGTCAGCACGATGGCGTAAAGCGCCACGGCACTGAGCAGCATCATCATCAGGCGTGAGCGCACGAAAATGATCAGGTACAGCGTGTAGAAGGCGATCATGATCGACAGCACGTTGGACACTCTGGCGAAACCGGCAATGCGGTCTACCTCGTCCGCGCTCCATGTGGTGTTGGCGCTCAGTTCGGTTTCACCGACGCTGTAGCTGTAGCCCTTCCAGGGCACCGAGGTGTACTTGTCCAGAGCCATACCCAGCAGTGAGGCCAGCAGGCAAAAGCCGATGGCGCGGTACAACAGCGTGCGGCGGTAGAGCAGGTGCTTGCTGCACACCAGGCCGAACACCAGCGGGCTCAGGGCGAACAGACTGAACGCCAGGTTGTGGACGCTGGCGCGATGCAGCATGGCCAGCAGCCCGGAAATCAGCCACACCACCATGAACGCCCAGAACAACCGTCCCGCTTTGAAGGTGCACAGCTCAAGCACAAACAACAGGATGCAGGCAGCTTTGGGCGTGTAGAGCAGGAGGCTGATGCCTGCCTGATCGAAGTAGAAGCGCAAGGCTCCGGAGAAGGTCTCGACCAGAATCAGGCTGATGGCGACCCACATCACAACCGTGGATTTATCAAAGGATATCACCGACGACCTGGTGTCGGCGCTGTTCGCAGTAGTCAACGCCATGCTGGCTGCCTTCTGGATATGCGTCAGGGGAATTGCGCGGACAAAGCTACCGCCCGACGATCACGGGCATGTGTCGACACAGGAAGGCTCTGGGAGATGAAAGGTCTGGAGCGAACGCTCGCAACGGCGTGACAACACGTATATCAGTCGCAGTTCGGGCAACTGTCAATTAATTAGTCAGGATTAAGGGCTATGCGCTGCACTTTGTGCCAGGGATTGGACGCGGAGCGTCCAGAACGGCGTGCCCACGCTGGAGCATGGGCACGATAGTGTTTTGGCGGGCACTTAGTTGAACTCATGGTTCCTCACGCTCCAGCGTGGGAATGCAGTGCGTGACGCTCCGCGTCACAATTCTGCGCCGCACTGCACATTCAGGATCGGACGCGGAGCGTCCAGAAAGGCATGCGACGCAGAGCGTCGCACGATAGTTGCACCTATCGTTCCTCACGCTCCGCGTGGGAATGCCTTTCGTGACGCTCTGCGTCACCTATCTGCGGACTACGGGTACTTGCGTCTGTCCGGTGCTGGCGGGAAGTACTGGTACATCCACGTTTCGCTCAGCGTACGGTCGGCGGTGCGGATGAACATGCGCATTTCAACCGGCTCGACCGAGTCGCTGTCCGGTACCCAGTCGAAGGTGACGCGGTAGCCCTTGATGTCCGGCAATACGAGGATGTTGAAGTCCTGCACCTTGCCATGCGTGACCGTGACGATAGGCTCGATCCCGGTGCCTTCCGGCAAGCGATCCAGACCGCCGCCGTTGAAGTCCACGGCAAAACGGCGCGCCCAGGTTTTCGGGTAATGCTCGCCCGGTGCCCAGCCTTCGAGGAAGCCGCCCATGCCTGAACGAGTGGCGTGGACCTGCGCCAGCGGCGTGCTTACAGGTGGCAACGGGCTCCAGAACAGCTTGTAGCCGTAGTTCATCGAATCCCCGGCCTTGACCGGCGTCTTCGGTGTCCAGAACACCACGATGTTGTCCATCGTTTCGCCCGTGGTCGGCAGCTCCAGCAGGCTGACCTCGCCCTCGCCCCACGCGGTAATCGGCTCGACCCACAGGCTCGGACGGCGGCTGTACCAGACTACAGTGTCCTGATAGCTGGAAAACTCGTGATCGCTCTGCACCAGCCCGAAACCTTTCGGGTCGGTGTCGGCGAACGCGCTGAATTGCGGTTTGGCCGGGTTGTTCAGCGGACGGCAGATCCACTCACCATTACCGCGCCACATCGACAGGCGATCCGAATCGTGAATTTGCGGGTGGATGGTGTCGCACATGCGGCGCTCGTGAGTGCCGCAACTGAACATGCTGGTCATCGGCGAAATGCCCAGTTGCTGGATATCGGTACGGGCATTGATGTGCGCGTCGATTTCCATGACTACCTGGCCAGCCTGACAGTCGATGTCGAAGCGGTAGGCACCGGTTGCACTGGGTGAGTCGAGCAGTGCGTAAACCACAAAGCGTGTGGCGTTTTTATCTGGCGTTTCAAACCAGAACTTGGTGAAGTCGGGGAATTCTTCCTGACGCTTGGCGTAACTGTCGATGGCCAGGCCGCGGGCCGACAAACCGTATTGCTTGTTGCTGTCTACGGCCCGGAAGTAGCTGGCACCGAGGAACGAGACAACGTCGTTGATGGCGATTTCGGGCGCCTTGAACAACTTGAAGCCTGCAAAGCCCAGATCGCCCTTGACCAGATTCTTGTCGATGCCGCTGCTTTCGTAATTGAACAGGTCATGGCGGAAATGCACTTCGCGCGCCTGCTTGTTCTGCGGGTTGACGCTGTACATGCGCACCGGCGTCTTGAAACCCATACCGACGTGGAAGAAATGCACGTCGAGCTGACCGTGGACGTCTTTCCACAGTGAGTGGTTCGGGTCGTAGCGAATGGCATTGAATTGCAGCGGCGTCATATCTGCCAGGACGGGTGGCAGCACTTGCTTGTTGCTCACATAGCCTTTGCCTGCGAGCTTCTTGGCATGGGCTTGCAGCTCTGCAAAATCGAAGTGTTCGATCTCGCCATCGGCTGCGGCGGCCAGTGCTCGCGCAGCATAAAGCCCTGAGGCCGACACGCTGCCGTAAGCGGCCAACGCCATGGACGCTTTCAGGAGATTTCTGCGATTCATAAGGGTGAAGCCTCTGAGTAATTCTGTGCGTCCTGCACAAAAAATGGCGCGCCAACGACTCCTTGCCGAACGCAAACTACCCACAACAGATAACAAAGACGAGATCCCGTTCGGAAATCAGTCAAAAAAAATCGCCGATTGTGCTCAATGGAAGCGGCATCCAGAGGGCAGGAATGGACGTTTTTCAGGCCTGTTGGGGTGGGTTGAATGCGCTCGGCACCGCTTGGCGCAAGGCTTGCGAGCGAGGTGGGTGCGCAGCGCCGGTCAGGGCGATAGGGTGCGTTGGCGCAGAGCGCCCGAATATGCGCGCAATATTCAGCAACCATTTTGCCGGGTCGCAAACTGAGCAAATGTCAGCCTGCCGCAGGCGAGCGTCCAGTACCGCATGCTGGTGCGGAGCATCTGCACGATATCCAGCCCAATCATTTGCCGCTATATCGTATTCGTTCAGGCAATAGTCCTGACGAAAGTTTCACTCTGCGTGTTATATCGTAACGCTATGATGCAGCTGCATTAATGGATGCCGATACACGGCTCTCCACAGGGCAATAATCAGCGGGTGCCGGGGTAGTGATGCGGGTTGATTTGGGTGAGCACGATGGCCTCGAAGGCCTGCCGCGTTTTCAAATGGCGGTGCAGCAGGTTCGGCGTCTCGGGCGACTGATGTATGTGAGCGGTGGGGTGGGCGCGTTCGGGCTGCTGCTGGCGCTGTCCATCGATCTGTTTTCCCCTGGTTCATTGTGGATGGCCGTGCTGGGCAATGCGTCGGCGGCGCTGATACTGCTCGCTGCGGGCCTGCAGTCGGCCAGGCACGTCGCGATGTGGCGTGCCCGCGCGTTGGCTGCACCTGTTGCCGCAGACTCTCCCGCGACGGCGCAAGCGCTCGATGAAACCGGCTGGTATGAGCGCCTGCTTACCCGGCTGAGCGATTCGGGCGAGTCACTGGTTCGGCACATCGGCAGCTCGACCCTGTGGCTTGCCGGGTGGGCAGTGCTGGCGTTGATCGTCATCCGCGCCTTCTGGAACCTGACGTTGTCTGGCTCCGACCTTTCCACTTCAGGCAATCTGGCGGGCAGTATTCTGTTGCTGTTGGCGTTCGGGCTATTGGTCATCGAGCGGCAACTGAGCAGCGAGCCCGAAGGCCAGTCGCCAGAGGCCGGGGCGCTGGCGCAGCTGGTGCGCATGACGCTTATCGTTCTGCTGGTCGGCGCGTTGTGCCTGTTCTTCTCCAGCGCTGATCGCGTCTGGCCTGCACGGCTGGCTGTGTTGATCGGCCTGCTGCCATTGGGTGTGGCGCTTGAATTTCTGTTGCGGGCTGTGTTGTCGGTGTTCAGCCCGCGCACTCCGCGTCTCGAGCCGCGCCTGCTGGCCGCCAGTTTTATCGCTGACCTGCTGCGCTGGCCACCGCGCCCGTTGCTCGCCTTGCAGCATGAGCTGCACAACCGCTTCGGCATTGATCTGCGCCAGATCTGGGCCTTTACCTACATGCGCCGCGCCTTTTTGCCGGTGCTGGCGGTGGTGGTGGCGCTGGGGTGGGCGCTGAGCGGCGTGCATGAAATTCCGATGCAGGGGCGAGGCATTTACGAGCGGTTCGGCAAGCCGGTCGAGGTCTTCGGACCGGGTCTGCATGTCGGTTTGCCTTGGCCGTTCGGCCGGGTCCTGGCGGTTGAAAACGGTGTGGTTCATGAGCTGGCGACCAGTGTTTCTGCGGCCGACGCGGCCGAGCAGACGCTGGACCCGGCCGAAGGCCCGCCGCCGGGCAGCGCCAACCGGCTATGGGATGCCAGCCATATCAACGAAAAATCCCAGGTCATTGCCAGCAGTGCCGGCGACAAGCAGAGCTTTCAGATCGTCAATATGGATGTGCGGTTCGTCTACCGCATCGGCCTGACAGATGCCGCGGCGATGGCCTCGACCTATAACAGCGCCGATATTCCTTCTCTGATCCGCAGCACGGCCAGCCGCGTGCTGGTGCATGACTTTGCCTCGCGCACGCTGGACGAGCTGCTCGGCGAACAGCGCAGCGGGCTGGCCGATGACATCGGCAAAGCCGTGCAGGCTGACTTGCAGCGTCTGGACAGCGGCGTTGAACTGCTCGCCACGGTGGTCGAAGCCATCCATCCGCCAGCAGGTGCCGCCAATGCCTATCATGCCGTGCAGGCTGCGCAGATCGGCGCACAGGCGCTGATCTCCCGCGAACGCGGTGCGGCCAGTGACAAGGCCAACCAGGCGCAACTCAATGCCAGCGTTGCCCGAGATCAGGCCAGCGCTGCAGCCCGTGAAGTTCTGGCCACAGCGCAAGGCGCGGACCTGCGCTTCAGTGCCGAGCGCCAGGCCTATGCCAAGGCAGGGCAGGCATTTTTGCTGGAACAATACCTGGCGCAACTGACCGAAGGCCTGGGCAATGCCAAGCTGCTGATACTCGACCACCGTCTGGGCGGCGACAACGCGCCGACCATCGACCTGCGTACCTTCACCCCACCGGCAGACCCAACGGCGCCGCGTAAAGCCGTTCAGTAAGGAGTCGTCCCTTGAGTCTGTTTCATCATCATCACGATCACGCCGACCACGATAGCCATGACAGTCACGGTCATGGCGGCCACGGCCATCATCACCATCATCATGGCGCGACCGGTCCGGCAGCGTTCCCTTGGCGACGGGCAAGCCTGGCGGCGGTGCTGATCGCCTTCGCGATTGCGGCGGCGAGCCTGGTGCAGGTGCGCTCGGGTGAAGCGACCGTCGTCACCCGCTTCGGCAATCCTTCCCGCGTTCTGCTCGACCCGGGCCTTAACTGGCGCTGGCCCGCACCGTTCGAAGCGACCATTCCGGTGGATCTGCGCCTGCGTACCACATCCAGCGGTTTGCAGGATGTCGGCACCCGTGACGGCTTGCGCATCATCGTTCAGGCCTATGTGGCGTGGCAGGTACAGGGCGATGCCGACAACGTGCAGCGCTTCATGCGCGCGGTACAGAACCAGCCCGACGAAGCAGCGCGGCAGATCCGCACCTTTGTCGGCTCTGCGCTGGAGACCACCGCGAGCAGTTTCGACCTGTCCAGCCTGGTGAACACCGACGCCAACAAGGTGAATATCACCGCGTTCGAAAATCAGTTGCGCCAGCAGATCGATCAGCAACTGCTGGCGACCTATGGCGTTCGTGTTCTGCAGGTAGGCGTCGAACGACTGACACTGCCGTCGGTGACGCTCAATGCCACGGTGGACCGCATGCGCGCCGAACGCGAGACCATCGCCACCGAGCGGACCGCCGTGGGCAAGCGTGAAGCAGCGCAGATTCGTTCGGCAGCCGAGCGCGACGCGCGCATTGTCGAGGCCGATGCCACGGTCAAGGCGGCCGATATCGAAGCGCAATCCCGTGTTGAAGCCGCGCAGATCTATGGCCGCGCCTATGCGGGTTCGCCGCAGCTCTACAACCTGCTGCGCTCGCTGGACACACTGGGCACCATCGTGACGCCGGGTACTCGCCTGATACTGCGCACCGACGCCGCGCCATTCCGCGTGCTGGTAGATGGCCCGCCAACGCTGGACGGCAAGAGCGGAACGCAGCCATGAGCCAACCGGTCGACGAGCCCGTAACGCAACGACCGCCTGCCAATAGCCCATGGTTGCAGGCGAGCCGACTGGCGTTCATCGGGCTGTATGGCGTGACCCTGCTGGCTGCGCTTGCCTGGGCGACGTCCAACGTGCGCCAGATCGATCCGCAGAACCGTGCCGTGGTCATGCGCTTCGGCGCGCTCGAGCGGGTGCAGAACGCAGGATTGCTGACCGCCTGGCCGCAGCCGTTCGAGCAGGTAGTGCTGCTGCCCTCGGCTGATCGGGTGATCGAGCGACGGGTGGAAACCTTGCTGCGTTCGCCAGCGGCACTCAAAGCCGATGAAATCGCGACCCTGTCGGCGCCAATGAGCGATGCTCTGGCTGGTTCCGGTTTTCTGCTGACCGGTGATGCCGGTGTGGTGCAGCTGGACGTCACCGTGTTCTACAAAGTGACTGACCCCAACGCCTTCGTATTGCAGGGCGATCATGTATTGCCCGCACTGGACCGGCTGGTCAATCGCAGCGCCGTGGCGCTGACTGCAGCGCGAGACCTGGACACCATTCTGGTTGCCCGCCCCGAGCTGATCGGCGCTGACAGCCAGGCAGCAGAGCGCCGTGAGCGGCTGCGCGGCGACCTGGTGCGCGGTATCAATCAACGCCTGACTGAACTCAACGCGACCGGGATGGGCATTGGCGTCGAAGTCGCTCGGGTGGATGTGCAGTCGAGTCTGCCGACGTCGGCGGTCAATGCTTTCAATGCCGTGCTGACGGCCAGTCAGCAGGCCGACCAGGCCGTGGCCAACGCACGTACGGATGCAGAAAAACTGACCCAGACCGCTAATCAATACGCTGACCGGACCCTGCAAGTGGCGCACGCACAGGCTTCCGAGCGCCTGGCCAAGGCACAGGCAGCCACCGCGACCGTCGTCAGCCTGACGCAATCTGCCGAGAACCGCAGCGATCCCGGCCTCATGCAGCGCCTTTATCGTGAACGTGTGCCGGGCATTCTGCATCAGGCAGGTTCGGTCACCACCGTCGATCCCAAAGACGATTCCCGCCTGATCATTCAGGGAGCACCGCAATGAGTGGCGAAGCCGTTCACACCCATCACGCCATCAAACCGCAAGCGGATGGCAGTCTGCTGAGCAACGCAGAGCAGCGTAGCGCAGCCCGGCAATTGACCCTCGCGATGCTGGCGCTGGGCCTGTTGGCATTGGGTCTGGTCTGGCGTTTTTTCGCTCCGGAACAGGCAGGTGTCAGCCAATTGCTGTTGGGCGCCGCTTCGCTGCTGGTGGCGATACCTGTGATCAGCGCTGGTTGGCACAGCCTGCGGCATCCAAGCCTGCATGGCATCACCGATCAGTTGATCGCGCTGGCGATGCTCGGTGCCTGGGCCACTGGCGATCTGATGACCGCCGCCTTGCTGCCGATCATCATGATCTTTGGCCATGTGCTGGAAGAGCGCAGCGTGATCGGCTCGCAGGAAGCCATCGAAGCGCTGGGTCGTCTGACCCGCAGCCAGGCACGTTTGCTGGGGCCTGATGGCAATATTCGCGAGGTCGACAACGCTACGCTCAAGGCTGGCGATCAGGTTGAAGTGCGTGCAGGTGACCGGGTCCCGGCGGATGGTCGGGTTCTTTCCGGGCAGGCCAGTCTGGACACTTCATCAATTACCGGCGAGTCGGTGCCACTGGAAGCCAGTATCGGCATCGAAGTGTTTGGTGGGGCGATCAACCTGGACGGGCTGCTGCGTATCGAAGTGACCCGCATCGGCGATGAGTCCACGCTGGGCAAGGTCATCGCGCTGATGCAGAGCGCGGAGCGTTCCAAGCCGCCGATCACACGCCTGCTGGAACGCTACGCAGGCAGCTACATGGTGCTGGTCCTGTTGATCGCGGCGCTGACCTGGTTTATCACTCAGGATGCTCAGGCGATGCTGGCGGTGCTGGTGGCTGCCTGTCCCTGCGCACTGGTGCTTTCGGCTCCGGCCACGGCTATCGCCGGTATCGCAGTCGCCGCACGGCACGGCATTTTGATCCGCAGTTCGGCGTTTCTCGAAGAACTGGCTGACCTGAACTCACTGGTTGTGGATAAAACCGGCACCCTGACCTATGGCCGACTGCGCTTGCAGTCGGTGCAGGCTGAAGGGCCGCAGCATCCGCAATTGCTCGAACTGGCGGCCAGCCTGGGGTCGGCCAGCAGTCACCCGGTCAGCCGTGCATTGGCCGGTCTTGTGGATAACACTCGGCTGTTGCCGTTGCTGGACACCCGTGAGCGGCAGGGACTGGGTGTGGTGGCGTCCACCGGGCAGGGTGAGGCAGCGCTGGGTCGTCCGGAATTGTTCGAGCAGTTGGGCATTGTCACCCGCGGCGTACCTGCACATGACGGCCCGCTGGCCGGGTTGTCGCTGGATGGCGTTTTCCTGGCCTGGCTGCTGCTGGCCGACAGCGTCAAGCCTGAAGCGCAGGCTGCGCTGTTTGAATTACGTGAACTGGGCATGGGACGGCAGTTGCTGTTGACCGGCGACCGACAAAGTGTGGCCGACAACCTTGCACACGATATTGGCATAGCAGACGTCCAGGCGCAGGCATTGCCGGAGGACAAACTGAACCGTGTCATGGGCGAGATCGCCAGTGGCTTCCGGCCGATGGTGGTCGGCGACGGGGTCAACGATTCGCTGGCTCTAAAAGCAGGCGTGGTCGGCGTCGCGATGGGGGCGGGCGGGGCGGACATTGCCCTGGCTTCCGCCGATATCGTGCTGATCGGCAGCGATCTGCGTCGTCTGGGCACCTGTGTGCGGCTCAGCCGTCAGTGCCGTCAGACCTTACAGGTCAACGTGATCATCGGTCTGGGCTGGACGCTGGCCATCGTTGCGCTGGCCGCCTTTGGTCTGCTCGGCGCTGCCGGCGCGATGGTCGCAGCTATCCTGCACAATCTGAGCACCTTGTTGGTGTTGGGCAATGCTGGACGTCTGCTGCGCTTTCAGGAGCCATTGCTGAAGCTCTAGGCATTTGGTGAACGACAAGGCTCAGGCTAGGGGCGCTGATCAGCGCTTTAAAACGGCTTGAGCTTTGACGAATTCTGTTACAAATTAAGCGCTGTGTTTCAGTGCGTGATCCAAATTCAGGCTGTCTTTCGGCTCGAATCAGTGGGTACAGGGCTGTTCCCCGAAGTTGATTCATTGCAGTTTTGCCGTCGCCAATAGCCTTTGCGGGCCCTTTTGCGGGGCCCTTGCTGGATTACTCTTTTTGAGTTTCTGGATAAGGGGGTGATTTTGAATGCTTACACAACTTCCAACGACCTTGCAGAACCTTCATCTGCCGTTAAGGCTGAAGCTCTGGGACGGCCATCAGATGGACCTGGGGCCTGCGCCCAGCGTCACGATAGTGGTCAAGGACCCGCAACTGGTCTCCGATTTCAACCACCCCAGCCTGGGCTTGCTCGGCAGTGCCTTCGTAGAGGGGCGGCTGGAGCTGGAAGGTTCGATCAGCGAAGTTGTCCGGGTTTGCGATGAACTGACTCATGCCCTTGTGGATGATGACGACAGCACCGACAACCCGATCCGCGTCCAGCATGACAAGGACACTGACGCCGCGTCGATTGCCTACCATTACGACGTATCCAACGACTTCTACCAGCTCTGGCTCGACAAAGAGATGGTCTACTCCTGCGCGTACTTCAAGACCGGTGACGAATCGCTCGAGCAGGCGCAGCAGGATAAATTCCACCACCTGTGCCGCAAGTTACGGCTCAAGCCAGGTGAGTATCTGCTGGACGTGGGGTGCGGCTGGGGCGGACTGGCGCGGTTTGCCGCTCGCGAATATGGCGCGAAGGTTTTCGGCATCACGCTCAGCGAGCAACAACTGACGCTGGCCCGTCAACGAGTGCAGGCCGAGGGCTTGCAGGACAAGGTCGACCTGCAACTGCTCGACTACCGCGACCTGCCGCAGGATGCGCGCTTCGACAAGGTGGTCAGCGTCGGTATGTTCGAGCACGTAGGGCACGCTAACTTGCCGTTGTATGCGCAATGCCTGTTCGGTGCGGTGAAGGAGGGCGGCCTGGTCATGAATCACGGGATCACCGCGCGGCATACTGATGGGCGTCCTGTCGGGCGCGGTGCCGGGGAGTTCATCGACCGCTATGTATTCCCCAACGGCGAGCTGCCGCACATGGCCATGATCAGCGCCCATATCAGTGAAGCCGGGCTGGAAATAGTCGACGTGGAAAGCCTGCGCCCGCACTACGCCAGAACGCTGGAACACTGGAGCGCGCGGCTTGAATCAAGGCTCGGCGAAGCCGCCCGTATCGTGCCCGAACATACCCTGCGCATCTGGCGTCTGTACCTGGCGGGCTGCGCCTATGGATTCGCCAAGGGCTGGATCAACCTGCACCAGATACTCGCCGTGAAGCCCTTTGCCGATGGCAAGACCGGGTTGCCGCTGACGCGGGAGGATATTTATAGATGAGCTTTAGTTACGAACACCGAGGCCGGGATACTCTGAGAGTCTTAAGTGTCTTGAGCACGCAAGGCGGCGTTCGTGCTCGGCAGGCCGATTAGCAGAGGGTTACGATGCGCTCGAATATGTCTTTCATGGGGCCATAGTTCACGTTGACGCCATCAATATTGGCCCTTACCCATTCCTCCTGACTGACGGTTGCCCAATCGAGCTCATAGCCTGCAGACAAGGCAAGGTGCTCAAAGAGAATGCGCTGAACCCTGCCGTTGCCTTCGCGGAAGGGGTGAATCATATTGAGTTCACAGTAATACTCTGCCAAGCCTCCGCAAAAAGCGTCTTTGTCCAATGCGCCCAGCCAGTTTTTCTTCTGAAGACTGGCAAAAATTTTAGCCGCCTCCACCTCAATTCGTGCGCAGGTACAAAAGCGAGTTCCACCTTTTGAAATATCGACACTTCTGATGTTTCCGGCCCACTCATAGAGGTCGGAAAAGAGTAGGTGATGCAGCTGTTTTAAATTGTCGAGACTGTAAGGAGGTGCGACGTACTGGACGCGATTAACGGTAATGGCAGTGATGTCTCGCTCTGCTGCTTCAAGGTCATCCATGTCTTGAATGTTCAGCTTGTTTTTCAGTACCGATGAGCCGGGATAGCAATAGTGGTCATGAGAAGCATCGTATCTGTCCATTGATCATCTTCTGTGCTTGGCCAGTATCATCTCCAAAGACGTTTTCTCGTCGGTGAAGGGTATGTGGATTCCTTCCAGTTTCGAACTGTTTATGAAATTTCTGTGTTTCTTCTCTTCAAAGCGCTTACGCGGGTCAACAACCGTACGACCGAGAACATACAGTGAGCATGTTTGTATCAGCCGGTCGAGCTCTGCTTGATTGTGTGCCGTTATTTGAAAACCCAGGCTTTTTGAGAGTTTGCGTTTGGCTTCTCTGAAGGTGTTTTCATGGGCGGCCATGTGGACGGAGCTCTTACTCGCCAAGAGCGCGGTTTTCAGAACATTCAGTTTCGA
This sequence comes from Pseudomonas syringae group sp. 26L6, assembly GCF_032587815.1. Classification (NCBI taxonomy): domain Bacteria; kingdom Pseudomonadati; phylum Pseudomonadota; class Gammaproteobacteria; order Pseudomonadales; family Pseudomonadaceae; genus Pseudomonas; species Pseudomonas syringae group sp. 26L6. The sequence continues at coordinate 49,378 of NZ_JAWHPJ010000055.1, read as the reverse complement.
GAATAACGCTACCCAGCCATTGACCCCGAGCTTCAACATCAGCTGAGTTTCGATGCATCTCTTCACTTCAATAAATGTTCCGAGCTTTTGCAGGTCGTCTATTCGATCAGCCTGTAACACCTGCTGCAGCGACGCCTTCATTTTGAGCCTCGTAAAATCCATTGATGCGCGTGGTTATCAAAATTCTAGTGAAAATTCATTGGTTATCCAATGCTTGAGGTGCAACAAGTAGTACACCTGAATCTTCAAAGAATCGGTGAAATCAGCCGCGCCACGCGCATACCCAGTTGATGCAGGCGCCGCGTTTCGTGGCTTTCCTGCACGGATATTTCACGGGCAAGGTTGAAGTCGGCAGTGAGCATGGATTCCACCTGGCTGGAGAAGTCGCTGTCGACCGTCAGTAGCATCAGTTCGAAGTTGAGACGGAACGAGCGGTTGTCGAGGTTTGCGCTGCCTATGGCAGTGATGTCGTTGTCGACCAGCACGACCTTCTGGTGCAGGAAGCCTGGTTCGTAACGGAATACCCGCACGCCGGCACGCACGGCATCGAAGGCGTACAGGCTGGAGGCGGCATAGACCACATAATGATCAGGCCGTGAGGGCAGCAGCAGGCGCACATCCACCCCGCGCAGTACCGCCAGGGTCAGCGCAGCGGTCACGGCTTCGTCAGGTATGAAGTAAGGGCTGGTGATCCATACGCGCTCTTCGGCAGCGTGGATGGCTTCGACGAAGAACAGCGAGCAGGTTTCCTGCGCATCGGCCGGGCCACTGGTCAGCAGCTGGCAGAGCACACCATCCTCGGGAAACTCATCGGGCAGGCTCAATGGTGGCAGCTCGCGGGTGGCCCAGAACCAGTCTTCGGCGAACGACTCCTGCAGGCAGGCGACCACCGGGCCGATGACTTCTACATGGGTGTCGCGCCAGGGAGCCAGCGGCGGCTTCAGCCCCATGTATTCGTCACCCACGTTATGCCCGCCCATGTAGCCTTTCAGGCCATCGACGACGACGATCTTGCGGTGGTTGCGGAAGTTGATCTGAAAGCGATTCAACCAGCCGCCACGTGTGGCAAAGGCTTTTATCTGCACGCCACCGTCGCGCAATTTGTCGATGTAGGCCCCCGGCAGTGCGTGGCTACCGATCCGGTCATAAAGGACAAAGATGCCTACGCCCTCGGCGGCTTTTTCCAGCAGCAGTGTTTGCAGTTGGCGACCGAGGTTGTCGTCATGAATGATGAAGAACTGAATCAGGATTGTCTTTTTCGCCTCACGGATGGCTTTGAAGATCGCTCCGAAGGTTTCCTCACCATTAATCAATAACCTGACTTTGTTGTTGGCCAGTGCAGGCATGTTTCCCAACTTGGGCATGGCGCGCAACGCTGCATAGGCATCCGAGCGACGTGCTGCCACAGCTTCCTCGATCCACGGCCGCCAGTTGAGGCTGCCAATCGCAATGCGCATTTCCTGGTTGGCCTGGCGACGCGCCTTGATGTACGCGTCGAACGAGCTTCTGCCGAACACCAGATAAGGCAGCAGGGTGAAATACGGAATGAACAGCAGCGGCATCGCCCAGGCAATCGCACCTTGAGAGGTACGCACCGTCAGCAGCGCGTGAATAGCGGCGCATGTGCCCAGCAAATGAATGAAGCCGAGGACATAACCGAAAAAGTACGGGTCGTGATAATCCATGTGGAACAATGCTCCTCGTCTTTGCTGCCTAACAGACCACAGCTGAACGGGAATGTCGCTATTTTATTACCCATGCAACTGGGCGACGCCTGTGCCGTCTAAGGCTTATCTTCCGGCTGGATGATTCCGGCCCCGTTTACATCTGCAATCGCCCATCAGGAATCTTGAAATGAATAAACGCATATTGGCCTGGATGTTTTGCTTGGCTACCCCCCTGGCTCAAGCGCAGATGCTGCAACCCGGCTTGTGGGAACTGACGTCGAGCAATATGAAGGTGGACGGACAGCAATTGCCGGACATGCAATTGATGCTGGGGCAATTGCAGAATCTGCCGCCTGAGCAGCGCGCCATGATGGAACAGATGATGAAGAAGCAGGGCGTGTCGCTCGGCGGCAAGGGCGTGAGAGCCTGCCTGACACAGGCTCAGGTACAGTCTGACAACATCCCGCTGACTGATCCGGCTTCCGGGTGCACGCAAAAAATCACCGCGCGAAATGGCAAGACCTGGAACTTTCAGTTTAGCTGCCCGAAAGCTCAGGGCACCGGGCAGGCGCAGTTCCTTAGTGATCGTGAGTTCACCACAAATGTGGTGGGTACTTTCAATGCCACTGGTCAGCAACAGAATGGCAGCATGGACACTCGCGCTGTATGGCTGGGGCCACAGTGCGGCAATGTCGCCCCGCGTACCTGATCAAATTCAGAGGGTTATGTTCCACGTGGAACACTCTGTCTGAAGGCGGTGATTTTTTGTCACGTTGGCGGGGCGCCAGATGACGGAATCTTCATGAAGGGCTTCATGTTTCGTCCGTAACTGCATGTTATATTGTTACTAATGATGTGGATGAACCCTTCGTGAGCCGGGATGCTCAATTTGCTCTTTGAGATGTTCCATGCACCGACGCCAAGTGTTGCTCAACATGCTGCTGGCCAGCGCGGCCCTGACGTTGCCGTTGGGTGCGTATGCCACACAGATTCGTAACGCCCGCCTGTGGCGTACCAACGACAAGCTGCGACTGGTCCTCGACCTGAGCGGCCCGGTGCAATACAAAACCTTCACGCTTACCGCCCCCGACCGCCTGATCATCGATGTCAGCGGTTCGCGGCTCACCGGCGACTTCAGCCAGCTGGCGCTGGACCGTACCGTTATCAAGTCCATTCGCTCCGGGCACTACGGCCAGGGTGACGACACGCGCATCGTGCTGGACCTGACCGCGCCAGTGCAACTCAATAGTTTTCTGCTCGGCCCGGAAGGTGGGCAGGGACACCGGTTGGTGCTGGACATGAGTTCCACGGCCCATGCGCCCGTGCAGATGGCTGAGCTGCCGCCACCGGTGCCCGTCCCGATCCAGACCAACAAGGCGCACACCGGACGCGACATCATGGTGGTGGTCGATGCCGGTCATGGCGGCAAGGACCCGGGCGCTGTAGGTTCTCGGGGTGAACGCGAAAAAGATGTGGTGCTTTCCATCGCGCAGTTGCTGGCCAAACGCCTGAAGCGCGAGAAGGGTTTCGACGTGCGTCTGGTGCGCAACGATGACTTCTTCGTACCACTGCGCAAGCGCGTCGAGTTCGCGCACAAGTCCAACGCCGACATGTTCATCTCCGTACATGCCGACGCAGCGCCTCGTCTGACGGCCTCTGGTGCTTCGGTGTTTGCCCTTTCCGAAGGCGGTGCAACCTCGGCAACGGCGCGTTTCATGGCTCAGCGAGAAAACGGTGCCGATTTGTTGGGTGCCTCGTCGCTGCTCAACCTCAAGGACAAGGACCCGATGCTCGCCGGGGTGATTCTCGACATGTCGATGAACGCTACCATTGCAGCCAGCCTGCAACTGGGCCACACCGTTCTCGGCAGTCTGGAAGGCATTACCACGTTGCATCAGAAGCGTGTCGAGCAGGCCGGGTTCGCCGTGCTCAAGTCACCGGACGTACCGTCGATTCTGGTCGAAACCGGGTTTATCTCCAACAGTCGAGACAGTCAGCGCCTGGTCACAGCGCGCCATCAGCAGGCCGTTGCAGACGGCTTGTTCGATGGCCTGCAGCGCTATTTCCAGCGCAACCCGCCAGTGGATTCGCACATGGCCTGGCTGCAAGCGCAGAAGCAGGAACAGCAGGTCTGAGCAGGTCAACGGCAGCCGTTCAGCCGGCTGCAGGTGATCTTGCTACGCGTACCGCTTGAGCTGGACACCCGCGTGATTGTTGTCCAGCCCACGCGCTGGACAGTGCCTACCCAGGCTTCGCCATTGGAAGCCAGCCCGGTAAAAAACGTCAGCTGACCATAGCGACTGTTGGTCTGCGTCCAGCGGCGCTTATCGAGTACCTCGTAACCCTTCAACCAGGTCGTCGATCCGGCTGTGGTCACGCTGTAGCTATTGCCTTGGGCATCGCTGCACGCCAGCACCGTCGCGCTACGCGTACAGGTGGCGAGGTCGGCAGAAGGCCTGGGTGGTGCTGCCATCAAGTGCGCGCTGATCAACATCGCCACCAAACCTGTTGAAACCCGTCTCATGAAGATCCCTTCACCAACGCCGTAGCTATTATGTGTTGTTATACTATAACATCTCAGTGTGATTAGAGTCGGCTGCCTGAGGGATTCGTTGCAGCCGACATGAACAAGGTTCAAGCCTTGCAGCTGCCTGGAGAATCCTGATGGCAAATCTTCTACCCGTTACCGTTCTGTCCGGTTTTCTAGGGGCCGGTAAAAGCACTTTACTCAATTATGTGCTGCGCAATCGTGAAAACCTGCGGGTTGCCGTAATAGTCAACGATATGAGTGAGATCAATATCGACGGCAGCGAAGTTCAGCGCGATGTCAGCCTGAACCGTGCCGAAGAAAAGCTGATCGAGATGAGCAATGGCTGCATCTGCTGCACCTTGCGCGAGGACTTGCTCGAAGAGGTCAGTCGTCTTGCTCAGGACGGTCGTTTTGACTATTTATTGATCGAATCCACTGGAATCTCCGAACCACTGCCAGTGGCCGAGACCTTCACTTTTCGTGACGAAGCTGGCAAAAGCCTGATGGATCTGGCGCGTCTGGACACCATGGTCACCGTCGTCGATGGCGTGAATTTTCTGCTCGACTACGAAGCGGCGGACGGCTTGTCCACACGCGGTGAAAGCCTGGGTGAAGACGATGACCGCTCGATTACCGACCTGCTGATCGAGCAGATCGAATTTGCCGACGTCATCCTGCTCAGCAAGATCGACCTGATCAGCTCCAGTGAGCGTGAAGAGCTGATGGCGATCCTGAAGCGCCTCAACCCCGAAGCCGAGATTGTGCCGATGGTGATGGGCCAGGTGCCGTTGGCGACGATTCTCAACACCGGGCGTTTTGACTTCCAGCGCGCGTCTCAGGCACCGGGCTGGCTCAAGGAAATGCGCGGCGAACACACGCCGGAAACCGAAGAGTACGGCATAGCATCAACTGCCTATCGTGCCCGGCGCCCGTTCCATCCGGAGCGTTTTTTCAATTTCATCAATCGCCCGTGGACCAATGGCAAACTGCTGCGCTCCAAAGGCTTCTTCTGGCTGGCCAGCAAATACAAGGATGCAGGTAGCTGGTCGCAGGCGGGCGGCTTGATGCGCCACGGTTTTGCCGGACGCTGGTGGCGCTTCGTGAACCGTGAAAGCTGGCCAGAGGACAGAGAAAGCGTCAAATCCATTCTGGAGAACTGGTCGACTGAAACCGGTGACTGCCGTCAGGAACTGGTGTTCATCGGTCAGAACATTGATTTTGCCCTGCTGACAGCCGAACTGGACAAATGCCTGCTCACTGATACCGAGATGGCGGCGGGTGTCGAGCGCTGGCGCACGCTGGCCGATCCTTTTGGCGACTGGTACGAAGAAGAGGTGGCTGCCTGATGCTGGCCTATCGTTTGAATGACAAGAACGCCGTTCGTCAGGCACACGGCGGCACGCCTGAGGTATTGAGCGAGATCCTCCAGGATGACGTCAACCTTGCGGTCTGGCAGCGTCAGCTGCCTGCGCACATCGAAGATTTCGGTGCCTTGTTGCTGTCGATGGGCGAGCCCCTTGCCGAGTCCATGCCCCTGCAAGTAAGGGGGGGTGAAGTCGAGCCTGACCTGACCACGCTGGCTCGGGGATATTCCGATTTGCAGGGATATCAGGGTTTCATTGCCGACGTTTCCTGGCTGGTCAGCGCTTATGCCTGTCTGTTGGGTGCCGAGTGCGTTGGCCTGCGCCTGCGGGTGCTCGATAAAGCCATGTGCCCGCGTTTCCATGTCGATCATGTGCCGGTGCGCCTCATCACCACTTACGGCGGGGTGGGCAGCCAGTGGCTGCATGAAGACGTCATGGACCGCAAACAACTCGGTCGCCTCGATGCCGAGCCCACCAATGCCGCCGACATCCAGCAGATCAACAGCGGGGAAGTGGCGTTGCTCAAGGGTGAACGCTGGCACGGTAACGAAGGCTTCGGTTTGATCCATCGCTCGCCGCAACTGCTGCGTAACGAGCGCAGGTTGATTCTGACGCTGGACTGGCTGGACTGAAGTTCTATTCAGGCGTTACCCATTGCCCCTTGCTCTGGCCTTCACAGAAGGGCTTGAGGTACAGCGCGTCACGGGCGACCCCGTAATAGTGAATGTGCTCGCGATACGGCAGATTGGCGACCTGCGCATTGCGGCAGACACCGAAGGCACCTGCCGGGCACTGTTGCGAGTAGGTCGTTTCGGTCTTCTGCCCGGCCAGTTGTGGCTTGCAGAAGCTGTCGTGGAACAGGTCTGCCGGGATATTGATATTTTCCTGGCAGACTTTCACATCCAGTCTTTCGGCCTGGCTGTGGACCAGACACGCCTCGGCCCACGCCGTACCCGAACTCACCGCCAGCAGCGTCAGGGCCAGGCGGACGGGCAGCCACATCACTTGCATCATTACCCTTCCTTGCTCTTCAATGACCCACGCATTCGTCAAAAGTGATCCCATGCTGCAAAACATACCGACGCATGTCATCGGTGGCCCGCTGGGCGCCGGCAAGACCAGCCTGATCAAACGCCTGCTGGCGCAGAAACCCGCCCATGAACGCTGGGCCGTGTTAATCAATGAGTTCGGACAGATCGGTCTGGATGCCGCCCTGCTGACCACGGATGCCGATGGTATCGCACTTGGCGAAGTGGCTGGCGGCTGCCTGTGTTGCGTCAATGGCGTGCCGTTCCAGATCGGTCTGGGGCGGTTGTTGCGCAAGGCCCGGCCTGATCGTCTGCTGATCGAGCCTTCGGGGTTGGGTCATCCTGCGCAACTCATGGCGCAATTGCGCGAGGCGCCCTGGCGCGGCGTCCTGAATGTTCAGCCCGGCGTGGTGGTGCTGGACGCGCAAGCAATGCTCGCCGGACAACCGTTGCCGAGCACTCAACAGGAAGCACTGGCGGATGCAGGGCTTGTGGTCATGAACAAGTCCGAGCAACTGGATGAAGTCTCTCGCCGGGCATTGGCCGAACAGTTGCTGCCGCACGCCTTGATCTGGACCCGATACGGGGAGCTGCACCGGAGCCAGATACCGGGGTTCAACGCCGCTGCCGTTGTGGATAAACAGGCTGTGGATAAGTTGATGCTGCCCAACAGCGTTGGCCAGTTGCCTGCGCTATGGGTCGACCCGAAGGTACCGATCTGCCTGATTCAGGCCAGTGCTGAAAGCTGGAGCATCGGCTGGCGCTGGCATCCGTCGCAGCGCTTCGACCTGCAGCGCATTCTGTACTGGCTGGAAAGCATTGAGTGGCGGCGCGCGAAGATGGTTATCCACAGCGAAGGCGGCTGGTATTCCGGGAATGTAGTCGACGGTGCTCCGCTGGCCTGGCAAATCAGCGAATGGCGTCAGGATTCACGCCTGGAATTGATCTTCTCTACACCGCAGGATGTGGATAAGTTGCAGGCGCAGATGGTGGAGTGTCTGGCGTGATGCGCCGCTTGCTCGCGAAGGCGACCCTTCAAACGCCCTCTTTTCGGGGGCTTTGACGCCCTCTTCGCGAGCAAGCTCGCTCCCACAACGATTTGCATTTAACCAGCCGCTACTGCTTCCATTTCTGATGCGATTGACGCCACTCGCTCATTTGAATAATTTCAGCGCTGGGTGGTGGCGTCTTGATTTCAAACGGGTAGGGTGCCAGTTCGATTTGCGCAGTGTGCGCGCCGAACATGGTGATCGTGCCAGGGTGACGCTGCTCGCCGGTCACGGTGAACTCGAAGCCATACACGCGGGCCAGGCGCTTGCGACCCTGAGCGTCGAGGGCAAAGGTCAGGCGGCGCAGGGCAACGGCGTCGTCCAGCAGTTGCAGCTCAAGGCGTGCACAATGCTGCTTGACGCGCGCCAGCGCTTTCTCTCGCAGACCATGGGCGTGCCACCACCAGGCCGCAGCACTTGCGAACAGCATCAGCACGAAGATGTTTCCCAGGGTCAGCATGACGGAGTGCTCCAGCGTAGGAGTTACCAGCTTAACTGCCCTGAGTGATTTACAGCCATACTGCGCAACTTATATTTCTCATTATTGCATTTGCATCGTGTTCAGGATTCCGCCCCCAATGAAACGTACGCCTCACTTGCTCGCTATCCAGTCCCATGTGGTATTCGGCCACGCCGGCAACAGCGCAGCGGTGTTCCCGATGCAGCGTATCGGGGTCAATGTCTGGCCGCTCAATACGGTTCAGTTTTCCAACCACACGCAATACAAGCAGTGGACAGGCGAAGTGCTGGCCCCGCAGCAGATTCCCGCACTGATCGAGGGGATAGCCGCCATCGGCGAGCTGGGCAACTGTGATGCCGTGCTGTCCGGGTATCTGGGCAGTGCGGCGCAGGGCAGGGCTATCCTGACTGGCGTGGCGCGCATCAAGGCTGCCAATCCGAAGGCGCTGTACCTGTGCGACCCGGTGATGGGCCATCCTGAAAAAGGCTGCATCGTTGCGCCTGAAGTCAGCGACTTCCTGCTGGAGGAGGCTGCGGCCATGGCAGATTTCATGTGTCCCAATCAGTTGGAGCTGGACAGCTTCTCAGGCCGCAAGCCCGAATCGCTGGCCGACTGCCTGGCGATGGCGCGGGCCTTGCTGGCGCGGGGTCCCAAAGCGGTTGTCGTCAAACACCTTGATTACCCCGGCAAGGCTGCCGACGGCTTTGAAATGCTGTTGGTGACCGCCGAGGCAAGCTGGCACCTGCGTCGCCCGCTATTGGCATTTCCACGTCAGCCGGTCGGTGTGGGGGATCTGACGTCCGGGTTGTTTCTGTCACGCATTTTATTGGGCGACGATCTGGTCGCAGCGTTCGAATTCACCGCAGCGGCAGTCCACGAAGTGTTGCTGGAAACGCAGGCTTGCGGCAGTTACGAGCTGGAACTGGTGCGCGCCCAGGATCGCATCGCGCACCCACGGGTGAAGTTCGACGCTGTGCGTCTGTAACCTTCAGATGTAACCGAGGGCTCAGCATCCATGTCTGAGCCTGTCCCTTACAAGGCTTCTTCCTTGATGTCCTGATAACGCTTTTCCAGTTCCTGACGAATCTGGCGGCGTTGTTGCGCCTGAATGAAACGACGCTTGCCTTCCGGGGTTTCCGGTTCCAAAGGCGGTACGCTGGCGGGTTTGCGATTGTCGTCCACGGCAACCATGGTGAAGAAGCAACTGTTGGAATGGCGTACCGAGCGCTCGCGGATGTTTTCGGTGACCACCTTGATGCCCACCTCCATGGACGTGTTGCCGGTGTAATTGACCGAGGCGAGAAAGGTCACCAGTTCGCCGACATGCACCGGCTCGCGAAAAATCACCTGGTCCACCGACAGCGTTACCACATAGCGTCCGGCGTAGCGGCTGGCACACGCGTAGGCCACTTCGTCCAGGTACTTGAGCAACGTACCGCCGTGTACATTGCCAGAGAAGTTGGCCATGTCCGGGGTCATCAATACAGTCATCGACAGCTGGGCGTTTCCGGGTTCCATAGCGTACTCACACGGTCAAGGTGTTCAAGGGGCGCCTATGCTGGCGCTCAATGGGGCTTGCGACAGTTATCGGGACGCTGGCCAGCAGGCGGCCGTCACGCGTCATAACTATCTGTTTCCATATATTGCACCGGCTTTATGTCGAAGGGGGCGGTGTTAACCTGCAAAAACCCGTGGATCGGGAATTTTCCTACGCTTTCATCCGATTTTGATGGCGCAATTACCCGCCGACGCCGTTGCAAGAACAGCGCCAGCGGTTTTGGGAGTCATCACCCACAAGGAGCCGTACCCCCATGCATGCCATCAATTTCATTCAGGATCTGGCAGTAATCATGCTGGTGGCCGGCGTGGTGACTATCCTTTTTCACCGTCTCAGGCAGCCAGTGGTGCTCGGTTATATCGTGGCGGGCTTCATTATCGGTCCGCATACACCACCGGTCAGCCTGATTCACGATGAGGACACCATCAAGATTCTGGCCGAGCTGGGAGTGATTTTCCTGATGTTCTGCCTGGGGCTGGAATTCAGCCTGCGCAAGTTGTTCAAGGTCGGCGCGACGGCGTTCATCGCGGCTTTCCTGGAAATTGCCCTGATGATCTGGATCGGCTACGAGATCGGCCAGTTCTTTGGCTGGAAAACCATGGACTCGCTGTTTCTCGGCGCGATTCTGGCGATCTCTTCCACCACCATCATCGTCAAGGCGCTCAACGACCTGAAGATGAAGAACCAGCATTTTGCCCAGTTGATCTTCGGTGTGCTGATCGTCGAAGACATTCTCGGCATCGGCATTATTGCGCTGTTGTCCGGCATCGCAGTCAGCGGCTCCGTCAGTTCGGGGGAAGTGTTTTCCACGGTCGGCAAACTGTCGCTGTTCATGATCGTAGCGCTGGTGATCGGGATTCTGCTGGTGCCCCGTTTGCTGTCTTATGTCGCCAGGTTCGAAAGCAATGAAATGCTGTTGATTACCGTGCTGGGCCTGTGTTTCGGCTTCTGCCTGCTGGTGGTCAAGCTGGAATACAGCATGGTGCTGGGCGCGTTCCTGATCGGCGCTATCATGGCCGAGTCGCGTGAGCTGCTGAAAATCGAGCGATTGATAGAACCGGTTCGCGACATGTTCAGCGCAATCTTTTTTGTCGCCATCGGTTTGATGATCGACCCGAAAATCCTGCTGGAATATGCCTGGCCGATTGCAGTCATCACTGTCGCTGTGGTGCTGGGCAAAATGCTGTCTTGCGGCCTTGGGGCGTTTATCGCCGGCAATGACGGTCGCACCTCATTGCGCGTGGGGATGGGGCTGTCACAAATTGGCGAGTTCTCCTTCATCATCGCGGCGCTGGGCATGACCCTGCAGGTCACCAGCGACTTTCTCTACCCGGTGGCAGTGGCGGTATCAGCCATTACTACTTTGCTGACGCCCTATCTGATTCGCGGTGCTGATCCGCTGTCACTCAAGCTGGCGTCGATCATGCCCCGGCGGGTGGCGCGGGTGTTCGGCATGTACGGTGAATGGCTGCGCAGCATTCAGCCGCAAGGGCAAAGTGCAGTGCTTGCCGGAATGATCCGGAGGATTCTGCTACAGGTCGGGGTCAATCTGGCGCTGGTAATGGCGATTTTCTTCAGCGGTGGCTACTTTGCCGAGCGTCTTGGCGGATACATGGACGAATGGGTGGCCGATGTCAGTCACCAGAAAGCCTGGATCTGCGGCGCGGCGTTGCTGCTGTCGCTGCCGTTTCTGATTGCGGCGTATCGCAAGCTCAAGGCGCTGTCGATGCTGCTGGCGGAGATGGGCGTCAAACCCGAGATGGCGGGCCGACATACCGTGCGGGTGCGCAAGGTCGTGGCGGAAGTGATTCCGCTGTTGTCGCTGGTGGTGATTTTCGTGATGTTGGCAGCATTGTCGGCAAGCATTCTGCCTGCCAACGAATTGCTGCTGGTCATCGCCCTGATTGCCGCTCTGGTTGCGGCACTGCTCTGGCGCTGGCTGATCCGCGTGCATACGCGGATGCAGATCGCGCTGCTGGAGACGCTGGGCAATAATCAGGAATCGTCCGGGCATTGAGCCCGGCGATTACCTTACAGTCTTTACCAAACGGGGTGTCTCAGCTTTCCAGCCAGACATCCCGAGCCCAGTGCCAGACTGACTCCCAGCTTTCCTCGGTGACCAGTTCCTCTTCGGCGGACCACAGCACTACCGTGCCGTCTTCTTCGACGCAGTAGTAGTCGTCGCCGTCCTGGCAGATCGGAATCAGCTCGCGCGGCACGCCCAGATCCCAGGCCGTGGCGGCCACGTCCGGCAAATAGGTGTGCGACTGCGGATCGGTCACGGTGACGGGCTCAAGGCTGCCGTACACCACATCGCTGACCGTCAGGAGAAACTCTTTGAAGACGAACGGAATATTGATGAACAGCTGTTCTTCAATTTCGACCAGTTGGTCTTCGTCTGGCAGCTCAAGCGGAACCGGGACCGGTTCGTTTGCTTCACGCAGTTGTTCGATGACTTCTTCCACGACACAGATCCTCTCACTTGATGGCGCGGGTTATACAGTAGCGTAAAGCCTTTCTCAAAATAACTATCCGAACGGATAAGCAAAAACCCCGGACATGTCCGGGGTTCTGAACGCGAGAAAGGAATCTGGTTCAACCGTTCTGGCGAATTCCTGCTACCAGCCACGGCTGGTTATCACCCTGTGGGCGCTCCATATTCCAGCTTTCGCTGAACACTTCGCCCTGGTCGAAGCGCGACGACTTGGACACGCCCGAGAAGGTCAGGGTAGCGATGGTCTTGTCGGCGCGATCATCCACACCGTCCAGTTGAACCTGGAGGTTGTCGATGTAGGTCGACTGAAAGCCATCGCCCAGGTCCGCACGTTCCTTTTTCAGGAACTGCAGCATTTGCGGGGTAACGAACTCGGCGATCTTGTCCATTTCGTTGGCGTCCCAGTGCTGCTGCAGCGACTGGAAGTGGCCACGAGCGGCTTCCAGAAAGCGCTCTTCGTTGAACCAGGCCGGGGCGTTGATCACTGGCGCAGCGGAGGCCGGTGAGGAACTGCCGAAGATCGGGTTCTGCACAGGCTGGCTGCTTTCACGCTGGTACGGTGCACCGGCAGCGGCCATTTTCGGCTGTTGCTGCTGACGACGACGCGCAATGAAGCGGAAGATCAGGAAGGCGATGAGACCCATGATCAGGATGTCGAACAGTTGCAGGCCGTTGAAGCCGTCACCCATGAACATCGACGCGAGCAGGCCACCGGCAGCGATACCGGCCAATGGGCCCAGCCAGCGCGACGCACCGCTTGCCGCAGGCGCAGGACGGCCAGCAGCGTTAGGTGCAGCCGCCGGAGTGGAAGGTGCGGTCTGGCGTGCCTGATGCGTAGGCGCCGAGCCCATGCTCTTGCCGCCACCGAAACGCGCGGCGTTCACATCCAGGCTCATGGTGAGCCCGATGCACAGCGCCATCGCGATGCTTAAAAAACGTTGCATAAGGGTATTCCCGTTTTGTGATTGCACGCGCGCCATGTTGCACAGCAGATGACTACATGACCAGCGCGTTAGTGTTTCGGACTTTTACATAAATAGCGTAGGACTTTTCAGCGCGCTTCGTAAGACTTTTGATTAGCCCCACGCACCGAGGTTATACACAGGTCTTGGAACGCCCGGAATAAATGGCCCCTGTGCTTCTGCCCGAAGGGCGTGGGAGCGAACTTGTTCGCGAAAAGGTCTTTATAATCGCCGAAAATGCATCGACTGAAACAGCGCCTTCGCGAGCAAGCTTGCTCCCACGGCCTGCGGCCAGAATCAAAAGCGGACTAATGTATGACGCCGAGCGCGGGAACAAGAACTGGCACCGCGCCCAACCCCTGAACGCTACAACGGCACCAGCTTCGCATAGCCCATCATCAGCCACTTGCTGCCTTCGGCGAAGTTGACCTGCACCCGTGCCTGAGCGCCAGCGCCCTCGAAGTTGAGGATCACGCCTTCGCCGAACACCGCATGCTGTACGCGCTGGCCCATGGTGAACTCGGTTTCCGGAATGCCGGTGCCGTTGAACAGGCTGCTGCTGTTGAACTTCGGAGTGCCACCGAACGGGCGACTCACGCTGTTGGACAGGCGCACTTCCTGGATCAGCGCCGGCGGAATCTCGCGTACGAAACGCGAGACCTTGTTGTAGGTTTCGCTGCCGTACAGACGACGCGTTTCGGCGTAGGTCATCACCAGCTGTTTCATGGCGCGGGTGATGCCGACATAAGCCAGACGTCGCTCTTCTTCCAGGCGCCCCGGCTCTTCCAGACTCATCTTGTGCGGGAACAGCCCTTCCTCCATGCCCACCAGGAACACATGCGGAAACTCCAGGCCCTTGGCGCTGTGCAGGGTCATCAGCTGAATGCTGTCTTCATGCTCCTGCGCCTGGGTGTCGCCTGCTTCCAGCGAGGCATGCCCCAAAAAAGCTGCAAGTGGCGTCAGGCCTTCTTCGCTTTCGTGATTCTCGAAAGCACGGGCCGCGCTGACCAGTTCCTCAAGGTTTTCTACCCGCGCCTGGCCTTTCTCGCCTTTTTCCTGCTCGTGATAGGTGATCAGCCCGGACTGCTCGATAACCGTCTGGGTCATCAGGTGCAGCGGCATCTCCATGACCTTCGCCGACAGGTTCTCGATCAGCTCGATGAACCCGCCCAGGGCCGTGGCGGCGCGGCCGGTCAGGCCCTTGTTGGCGACCAGCAGGCGCATGGCTTCCCACATGGAGACGTCGGCATGACGCGCATGCTCGCGAATCGCTTCGACGGTTTTTTCGCCGATGCCGCGAGCCGGAACGTTGATCACCCGCTCCAGCGCTGCATCGTTGCCACGACCTTCCAGCAAGCGCATATACGCCATCGCGTTCTTGATTTCGGCGCGTTCGAAGAAGCGCTGCCCGCCGTAAATGCGATATGGAATACGTTCGCGCAGTAGGGCTTCTTCCAGCACCCGCGACTGGGCGTTGGAACGGTACAGAATGGCGATGTCGTTGCGCGAGATGCCGGTTTTCAGCGCGCTTTCGATGGTCTCGACCACATAGCGCGCCTCATCGTGTTCGTTGAAAGCGGCATACAGGTTGATCAGCTCGCCATCGCCGACGTCAGTCCACAGCTCCTTGCCCAGGCGACCGCTGTTATTGACGATCAAGCCGTTGGCAGCCTTGAGGATGCTCGCTGTGGAGCGGTAATTCTGCTCCAGACGGATGACTTCGGTGTCCGGGAAGTCAGACGAATACTGGTGGATGTTCTCGATCTTCGCGCCACGCCAGCCGTAAATGGACTGATCGTCATCGCCGACCACCATCAGGCTGTCGCCGCCCTGAGCGAGCAGACGCAGCCACGCGTATTGCACGGCGTTGGTATCCTGGAATTCATCCACCAATACATGGCGGAAACGACGCTGATAATGCGCGAGCAAACCCGGATTATCGCGCCACAGGTCGAGTGCGCGCAGCATCAGTTCGGAGAAGTCGATGACGCCAGCCCGCTGACAGGCGACCTCGTAGGCTTCGTAGACGCTTTTCATGGTGGTCAGGAACAGATCGCCGCTGGCCTGAATATGTTTCGGGCGCAGGCCTTCATCTTTCTGGCCGTTGATGAACCACTGTGCCTGACGTGCAGGCCAGCGTTGCTCATCCAGGCCCAGCTCGCGCATCACGCGTTTTACCAAGCGCTGCTGGTCATCGCTGTCGAGAATCTGGAAGGTTTGCACCAGCCCGGCTTCCTGCCAGTGCGCTCGCAGCAGGCGGTGGGCCAGACCGTGGAAGGTGCCCACCCACATGCCAGCAGGGCTGATGCCCATCAGCTGCTCGATGCGGTGGCGCATTTCGGCGGCAGCCTTGTTGGTGAACGTCACCGACAGAACCGAATGCGGGGAGGCTTGCTCGACCTGCATCAGCCATGCGATGCGATGCACCAGCACACGGGTTTTGCCGGAGCCAGCACCAGCCAGGACCAACTGACGACCCAATGAGGCGGCTACGGCCTGACGTTGGGCATCGTTGAGGGAATTCAGAAGAAGAGAGAGATCATCGCGCATCCGCGCATTCTAGGGTGCTGCGTCATGCCGGGCAAACCATGCTTTGCGTCAGGCAATAAAAATGACCGGGTGCTGACGACCGGTCGTCGAGCGTTGCAGGGTCGAGCGCGGTCAGTCGACCTTGAAGATTGGCCATTCGCAGGCCAGGCGCAGGATTCCGCGTAATGTAGGATTATTCCCACAATTTTTTTCGATTCACCCATTCAGGGCCCGTGTAACAGGTTTCAGCGTCGTTTAACTGGGCGGTTTGCAGGTCATGTAGTATAACTACAAGAAAGCTACAACCCAGCCCATCTTCCTTTTGCCGAGTCTGCCCCTTGAATCTGCTGCAACACATCGCCCAGTCACGTAATTTGCTGCGCAAATCGGAGCTCAAGGTTGCCGATCATGTGCTGCTTGACCCTGCGGCTGTGATGCACAGTTCCATGGCGGATCTGGCGCACAGCGTCGGCATCAGTGAGCCGACCATCGTGCGCTTCTGCCGCGCCATTGGGTGCACCGGGTTTCAGGACCTCAAGCTCAAGCTGGCGCAGAGTCTGGCAGCGGGTGCGAGTTTCGGCCAGTTCGCGATTCACGAAGACGATTCGGTCGCCGACTACAGCCTGAAGATTTTCGACACTACCCTGCACACGCTGATGGAAGTGCGCGAAAACCTCGACCCCCATGCTTTACAGATGGCAGTCACGGCCATGGCCGGGGCCAATCGGGTCGAATTTTATGGGTTTGGCGCTTCCGGTGCAGTGGCTGCCGATGCGCAGCACAAGTTCTTTCGTTTGCTGCTGACCGCGGCAGCGTATTCCGACCCGCACATGCAGGCGATGTCGGCGGTCACGCTCAAGCCGACAGACGTCGCGGTATGCATTTCCCAGTCGGGGCGCTCCAAGGACTTGCTGATCACCGCCAATCTGGTCCGCGAGAGCGGCGCGACGCTGATTACCTTGTGCCCAAGCCAGACGCCGCTGGCCGAGCTGTCATCGGTCAATCTGGCCATCGATGTACATGAAGACACCGAAATCTACACGCCGCTGACGTCCCGTATCGCGCACCTGGTGGTGATCGATGTGCTGGCGATGGGCGTGGCAATGGCCCGCGGCCCGAGCCTGGTCAATCACCTCAAGAGCGTCAAGCGCAGCCTGCGCGGCTTGCGTCTGTCGCCGAAGTCGATAAAGACTCACGAAGACTGATCGCTCAACCGAGCGGAATTCATCGATCTGTCATCTGCATGCCGCCTGATTGTCACTGTCGCGCTCCATTCTGGTGCTCCCACAAAACGTATTGGGAGACAGGATATGGCTCGGCATTACGATGATTTACCTACCAGCACCGTGAAAACCCGCCGCCAGCAGGAAGACCAGCGCCGCATGGAGTTTCGTCGGGCTATTGAGAGCTACAGTGAAGCGCGTCAGCTTAATCAGGAGCTGTGTGACTACATGGATGGTATCGACAACGCTGTATGGCAGACTATCAAGTTGCCCGCGGTCGACCGTCGAAACGCTCGACAAGCTGGTTGATCTGCGCACGTTCGGTGCGGATGAACGCAAGAAAGGCATGTGCCACGGGTGAAAGGCGTTTGTCTCGGGCCTGAGCCACGCACCAGCTTCGATACAGCGGCAGCTCCGCCACGGGTAGCTCCACGAGAGCACCGGTGGCGAGTTCCTGGCAGACCGCATGCCGTGTCAGTATCGCCAGGCCCAGTCCGGCGACCACGCATTCACGTTGCGCCTCGCTGGAAGACACCTCCAGCGTCTGCGTGAAATGCACGCGTTTCTCTTTGAAGTACTCCTCGCAGGCCCGTCGTGTACCTGATCCCGTTTCCCGGGTCAGCAACGGCCAGGGCTCCAGGTCTTTCAAATTCAGCGTCGCATGGCTGCTCAGCGGGTGGTCGGGTGGTGCTATGGCGACAATCGGGTTGTTGAGAAAGGGTAGAAACTCCAGGCCCATATCCAGCGGAACCGCTGACATCACTACAAGATCATCGCGGTTGTCCGATAATCGTCTGATTATCTGTGCACGATTGACCACCATCAGGCTCAGGCTGACTTCCGGGTGCTGGCGTTTGAATGCAGCGAAAAGGTGAGGGATGAAATACTTGCAGCTGGATTCAATCGCCAGCTTCAACTGGCCTTGCAGCGAGCCCTGCATGTCCGAAAGCTGCATGTCGAGACTTTCCAGGCGTCCGAAAATATCCCGGCTGGCCAGTTGCAGTGCCTGCGCCGCCTCAGTCAGGTAGAGCTTTTTGCTGACGTATTCGAACAGCGGCTGGCCGATCAGCTCCTCAAGCTGGCGAATCTGCAGGCTGACGGCAGGCTGCGTCAGAGACATCTCTTCGGCTGCACGGCTGTATGAGCGCAGATCACATACTTCATTGAAAATACGCAGCTGACGCAATGTCATACGCATCAATGACTTACGCATTTATAAGAGCTTCCTGAGACGACAAGAAGCTTCAACTATAAGCTTTTACTTATGCATGTCCCAACTTTTACTCATTTTTGTTAATCCTTGATTCGGCATAGGGTGTCCCTGCGGCATTCAGTCACATGCCCTGTTACAAAAACGGGTCGAGGAAAACGCCAGTGATAACAAAAATTCTGATTGCCAACCGCGGGGAGATTGCCGTCCGGATCGTGCGTGCCTGCGCCGAGATGGGTATTCGCTCGGTCGCGATCTTTTCCGATGCCGACCGGCATGCCCTGCATGTCAAGCGTGCTGACGAAGCCTATAGCATTGGTGCCGAACCGTTGGCCGGTTACCTGAACCCGCGCAAGCTGGTGAATCTGGCGGTAGAGACGGGCTGCGATGCGCTGCATCCCGGTTATGGCTTTCTGTCGGAGAACGCCGAGCTGGCCGACATCTGTGCTGAACGTGGCATTAAGTTTATCGGTCCGTCCGCAGAAGTGATTCGTCGCATGGGTGACAAGACCGAAGCGCGGCGCAGCATGATCAAGGCCGGTGTGCCGGTTACGCCCGGCACCGAAGGCAACGTCGCGGACATCGACGAGGCGCTGGTCGAAGGCGAGCGTATTGGTTACCCGGTAATGCTCAAGGCCACTTCCGGCGGCGGCGGGCGCGGCATACGCCGCTGCAACAGCCGCGAAGAACTCGAGCAGGCCTTCCCCCGGGTGATTTCCGAAGCAACCAAGGCCTTTGGCTCGGCGGAAGTGTTTCTCGAGAAGTGCATCGTCAATCCCAAGCACATCGAAGCGCAGATTCTGGGTGACAGCTTCGGCAATGTAGTGCATCTGTTCGAACGCGACTGCTCGATTCAGCGCCGTAACCAGAAGCTCATCGAAATCGCCCCCAGCCCGCAACTGACTCCCGAGCAGCGTGCTTATATCGGTGATCTGTCGGTGCGTGCGGCCAAGGCTGTCGGTTACGAGAACGCAGGGACCGTGGAGTTTTTGCTCGCCGAGGGCGAGGTGTACTTCATGGAAATGAATACCCGGGTTCAGGTCGAGCACACCATCACCGAAGAAATCACCGGCATCGATATTGTTCGCGAGCAGATCCGTATTGCGTCCGGCCTGCCGCTGTCGATCAAGCAGGAAGACATCATTCACCGCGGTTTTGCCCTGCAATTCCGGATCAACGCAGAAGACCCAAAGAACAATTTCCTGCCCAGTTTCGGCAAGATCACCCGCTATTACGCGCCCGGAGGACCAGGCGTGCGCACCGATACGGCGATTTACACCGGCTACACCATTCCGCCGTTTTACGACTCGATGTGCCTGAAGCTGATCGTCTGGGCGCTGACCTGGGAGGAGGCGATGGACCGTGGCCTGCGTGCGCTGGATGACATGCGCCTGCAAGGAGTGAAGACCACGGCTGCCTATTACCAGGAAATTCTGCGTAACCCGGAATTTCGCAGCGGTGAATTCAACACCAGCTTTGTCGAGAGCCACCCCGAGCTGACCAATTATTCGATCAAGCGCAAACCCGAAGAGCTGGCTCTGGCCATCGCCGCCGCCATTGCCGCACACGCCGGTCTGTAAGGAATAGTGAAATGTCCAAGAAGATTTTCGTAACCGACACCATCCTGCGTGACGCTCACCAATCATTGCTGGCGACCCGCATGCGTACCGAGGACATGCTGCCGATCTGCGACAAGCTCGACAAGGTCGGTTACTGGTCGCTGGAAGTCTGGGGCGGCGCGACCTTCGATGCCTGCGTGCGTTTTCTCAAGGAAGATCCATGGGAGCGCCTGCGTCAACTGCGCGCGGCCTTGCCCAATACCCGGTTGCAAATGCTCCTGCGCGGCCAGAACCTGCTGGGCTATCGGCATTACAGCGATGACGTGGTCAAGGCGTTCGTCGCCAAGGCGGCGGTGAATGGTATCGATGTGTTCCGTATTTTCGATGCCATGAACGACGTGCGTAACCTGCGCGTTGCCATCGAAGCGGTAAAAGCTGCGGGCAAGCATGCGCAGGGCACCATCGCTTACACCACCAGCCCGGTGCACACCATCGAAGCGTTCGTCGCACAGGCCCGGCAGATGGAAGCGATGGGCTGCGATTCGGTGGCGATCAAGGACATGGCCGGTCTGCTGACTCCCTATGCCACGGGTGAACTGGTCAAGGCGCTGAAAGCCGAACAGTCGCTACCGGTGTTCATTCACTCCCACGACACCGCAGGCCTGGCTGCCATGTGCCAGCTCAAGGCCATTGAAAGCGGCGCGGATCATATTGATACGGCGATCTCCAGCTTTGCCTGGGGCACCAGTCATCCAGGCACAGAGTCGATGGTTGCGGCGCTCAAGGGCAGCGAGTTCGACACCGGGCTGGACCTGGAGCTGTTGCAGGAAATTGGTCTGTATTTCTACGCGGTGCGTAAGAAGTATCACCAGTTCGAAAGCGAATTCACGGCGGTCGATACCCGTGTGCAGGTCAATCAGGTGCCTGGCGGGATGATTTCCAACCTGGCCAATCAGCTCAAGGAGCAGGGCGCGCTCAATCGCATGGGCGAAGTGCTGGCTGAAATTCCGCGCGTGCGCAAAGACCTCGGTTATCCACCGCTGGTAACGCCGACCTCACAGATCGTCGGTACTCAGGCGTTCTTCAATGTGCTGGCTGGCGAGCGCTACAAGACCATCACCAATGAAGTGAAGCTTTATCTACAGGGCGGTTATGGCAAGGCGCCGGGGCCGGTAGATGAAAAGCTGCGTCGTCAGGCCATTGGCAATGAAGAACTGATCGATGTTCGTCCGGCCGATCTGCTCAGGCCGGAGATGACCAAGCTGCGTGCCGATATCGGCGCATTGGCCAAATCCGAAGAGGACGTGCTGACGTTTGCCATGTTCCCGGACATCGGCCGCAAGTTTCTCGAAGAGCGTGCAGCTGGAACGCTGACGCCGGAAGCGCTGCTGCCGATTCCCGAAGCCGGAAGCGTGGCCAGAGCGGGCGGCGAGGGCGTGCCGACCGAGTTCGTCATTGATGTGCACGGCGAAACCTATCGGGTCGACATCACCGGCGTGGGCGTCAAGGCCGAGGGCAAGCGCCACTTCTACCTGTCCATCGATGGCATGCCGGAAGAAGTGGTGTTCGAACCGCTCAACGAATTTGTCGGCGGCGGTGCCAGCAAACGCAAGCAGGCTCATGCACCGGGCCACGTCAGCACCACCATGCCGGGCAATATCGTCGATGTGCTGGTCAAGGAAGGCGATATGGTCAAAGCAGGGCAGGCGGTATTGATCACCGAAGCCATGAAGATGGAAACCGAGGTCCAGGCGTCGGTCGCGGGCAAGGTTGTGGCGATTCACGTTGCCAAGGGCGACCGCGTCAATCCGGGTGAGGTTCTGGTCGAGATCGAAGGCTGACCGGGCACATACAGATAATTCAACGATTTACCTCAGGGAAGCACTCGTGGCTTCCCTTTTTTTATTCTGTGCAGGCGGGCGCGGTTGTCACCGCTATCGTTGCGCACGCTCCAGCGTGGGAATGCCGTTCTCGACGCTCTGCGTCCTAAGGATCAGCGAAACGCCTCAAGCCCTTTGATCTGCTGCCCGTCCGCGAAGTTATCCACAGCCAGCCAGCATTCAAAGGCCTTCTGCAATTCAGGCCATTCGCTGTCAAGGATCGAGTACCACGCTGTGTCCCTGCTCTGGCCCTTGACTACCATGTGCTGGCGGAAGGCGCCTTCGTAGCTGAAGCCAAAGCGTTGGGCTGCGCGTTTGGAACGGGCGTTGTTGGCGTTGCACTTCCATTCCAGGCGGCGATAGCCCAGCGT
This sequence comes from Pseudomonas syringae group sp. 26L6, assembly GCF_032587815.1. NCBI lineage: Bacteria > Pseudomonadati > Pseudomonadota > Gammaproteobacteria > Pseudomonadales > Pseudomonadaceae > Pseudomonas > Pseudomonas syringae group sp. 26L6. Next base: position 27,494 of record NZ_JAWHPJ010000055.1, on the reverse strand, counting down.
GAATGCTTCCCTGGCCAGCAGGTAAATGGCTTCGGTGCCTTTGGGGGTTCGTTGCATGGCCGCGCTGAAGGTGACATGACCTATTTCGATACGCCCATGGGCGGCGACGATCGACATCAGGCTGATGACACCTTCGGCTTTACCGGTCTGCTGATCGACGACCGTATAAAACCATGGGTCGGACGCTGCCTGATGCCCGGACAGCCATGCATCAAAGGCACTGCGCTCGATAAAAGGCCCGTAAGGCAGGTAATCCCACAGTTTCGGGTCGGCATTCGGGCCCTGAAGCGCAGCCCACAAGTCATCGGCGTGACGTGTGGCGTCGAGTTTTTCCAGGCGAATGAAACGGCCTGTCAGTGTGTTGGTTGTGGGCAATGCAGCGGCTTGCCAGTCCAGCAGAGTGTCGGACATCAATCACTTCCTGTTTCAGAGCGCTTTGCGAAATTGTATAAGGCCAGGCCGTTCGGCAATCCTTTCGTACAACTGAATGGCCGTGGCGTTGGTTTCGTGGGTCAGCCAATGCACCTTGTCGCAACCGTCTGCCTTGGCCGTGGCGTAAACAAACTCGATCAGTTGCCTGCCAATGCCTGTTCCGCGTTGTTCGGGCGCGACAATCAGGTCCTGCAGGTAACAGGCATTGTTGATGCTCCAGTTGGAGCGATGGTAGATGAAGTTCACCATGCCCACCGCTTCGCCATCCAGCCAGGCCAGCGCCGAGTGGGTCGGCTCGTGCGAATCCACAAGGCGTTGCCAGGTGACGTCGCTGACACTTTCGGCCAGCTCGGTATTGTAGAAGCGCAGATAGGCCTGCCATAGCGGCAGCCAGGCTTTATGGTCGTTGACAGTAACGACGCGAATCCGGACATCGGTCAAAACGTTCTCCCTGCGCTCATCAGGCGAGCGATTTGCTGGTCGTTTGCATTCTCGCTTGCTGCGAGGCCGTCGCGTACACCGGCCATGTCCGAAGCGCTGCGGTTCTGGCTGAGTTTGCGTTTGCCTTGCAGCCGCTGCACGGGAATTGCAAACCCTGCAATCGCCCCCAGCATTTTTGCAATGTAGTCCGCAGGTGCATCCTCGATTGACCAGGGTTGCGGGCGGCTGGATTCATGGTGATGGGTCAGGTCAGCCAGCAATTGGTGCAGTTGCGCTGCATCGGTAAAAACCGTGGCCTGCCCATAGGCATGCACGGCCAGATAATTCCAGGTAGGTACAACCTTGCCGTGTTCTGCCTTGCTCGGGTAGAAAGACGGGCTCACATAGGCATCGCCGCCGGGAAAAATCACCAGCGCCTCGACACCTGCGTTCAACTGCTGCCACTGTGGGTTGGCTCTGGCCAGATGCCCGTAAAGCGTGCCGTGCGGACCTTCATCGCGGCGCAACAGCAGCGGCAAGTGAGTCGCGTGCAATCCTTCTTCACCCTGTGTGACAAGAATAGCCAGGCGAGTTTGATCCATCTGCTCGTGCAGGCTGAGCGTGTCGTTTTCCTTGAAGGCAGCAGGTATGTACATGGTCATGTTCCTTGGCTGATGAAGCGATCGTAGGCAAGGTATTGGTCTGATGTAAGATCCATTTTTTATAAGTTTCATGGGACCAATTCATGCCCATCGCCCCTGTCGCGTTTCCACCCACGCTTACCGGCATTGAGCTGGACCCGAATCACGGCTTGAGCAAGCAGCTCTACGAGATTTTGCGCCAGCAAGTGCTGGATGGGCGCTTGAGTGGCGGCATGCGTCTGCCCGCCAGTCGCGATTTGGCGCATTCACTGGGCATCTCCCGTAACAGCGTCATACGGGCCTATGACCAGCTGTATGCCGAGGGTTTTATTGAAGGGCGCGTTGGCGACGGTACGTATGTTGCGCAGCTGTCTGAACGAAGCGCTGCGCCTCGACGGCCAAGCCGTAAAAAACTATCCACCAACTTACCCACAGGTGTATCCACAGGGTTACACACAGGTTTGTCCACAATTGCGGCTGAAATGCCGTCGAATTGTTCCGATGAAGTTATCCACAACCCGACACGCGTGCGGCTCGAAAAGCATCATTTGCACGAGCCGCCGACGGGTAGGCCGCGGGCTTTTCGGGTAGGCGTTCCAGCCTTCGATCTTTTTCCGTTTGCCTTGTGGGGCAAGCTGTATGCGGCCTTTTGGCGCAAGCCGGACCTTGCTCAGCTGGGTTACGGCACCGCTGCGGGAGATTCGCGGCTGCGTGAGTTGATTGCCGTTTATCTTCGTTCATCGCGTGGGTTGCACTGCACGGCTGAGCAAATTGTGATCACCAGTGGCGCGCAACATGCAATCAGCCTTTGTGCACAGTTGCTTTTGACGCCGGGCGATGGCGTTGCTGTGGAAAATCCAGGCTATCGCGCGGCGGGTCATGCGTTTGCACTGGCAGGTGCGCGATTGCACGGCGTGCCTGTGGATAACGAGGGCATGCGTTGCGCCGAGCTTGAGCAGGCCGATTGCAGATTGGCGTATGTGACCCCTTCGCATCAGTACCCGACTGGCGTAGTCATGAGCCTGGCACGGCGCCTGGAGTTACTGGCCTGGGCCGAGAGGCACCAGAGCTGGATTGTCGAGGACGATTACGATGGGGAGTATCGGTACAGCGGTTCGCCATTGGCCCCGTTGGCTGCGTTGGAGCAGAGTGGTCGAGTGCTCTATGTCGGCACATTCGGAAAAGTCGCCTTTCCGGCGCTGCGCCTGGGGTATCTGGTTCTGCCTGAGCAACTTGTCCGCCCGTTCAGCCAGCGCAAGGCGGTAGACATGCGCCATACCGAGATTGGCGTGCAGGCGGTCATGGCGCAATTCATTGCGTCGGGGCATTTCCAACGACACATCCGTCGTATGCGTCGCGCGGCGCTGAGTCGTCGCAATGCGCTGCTGGATAACTGGCCTGCCGACATAGCAGGGTGCGCTGCAATGCCCAGGGTGGTTGCAGGGCTGCATGTGATGGTCAAGGTAGACAGTGTCGCGCGTGAGCAGGCACTGATTGCCAAGGCTGGTAGCGTTGGCGTCGAGATGAATGCCTTGAGTGATTACTGGCTGCCCGACTCCAGTGAGCCAGTGGATAACCGCGCCGGGCTGGTTTTGGGTTTCGCCGCCGTGCCCGAGGTCGAGATCGCCGTTGCATTGAACAGGCTGCGCAAGGCCTGGTCCGAGTAGTCCCGCTGGCAGGCGTATAATCTGCACTTTCTGTTACTTGTCCTGAGATACCCATGAACAACTCTCTTACTGCAACACCCGGACGCAAGTTCGGCGCGCCGCTGGCTGCGCTGTTCCTGCTGCTGATGGGCGCCCAGTTTCTGCTGCTCAGTGTCGGCGCCCGCCAGGTAATGCTGTGGATCGTCGGCGCAGCGCTGGGCGTGACGCTGTATCACGCGGCATTCGGCTTCACCTCGGCGTGGCGGGTGTTTATCCGTGAGCGGCGCGGTGCGGGTTTGCGGGCGCAAATGGTCATGCTGGCGGTGGCTGTGGTGCTGTTTTTCCCTGCGCTGGGTGCTGGCACGCTGTTCGGTCAGCCCGTTACCGGACTGGTTGCGCCGGTCGGAATTTCGGTCGTCGTGGGGGCGTTCATCTTCGGTATCGGCATGCAACTGGGCGGTGGCTGTGCGTCCGGTACGTTGTTCACCGCAGGTGGCGGCAATGCACGCATGCTGGTGACGCTGCTGTTTTTCATCCTCGGTTCGTTGATTGCGACCCATCACGTCGACTGGTGGTTTGCCCTGCCTTCGTTCCCGGCAGTTTCGGTGGTCAAGACCTTCGGCGTATTGCCTGCGCTGATCGTGAATCTCGCTCTGTTCGCCTTGATCGCTTTCATAACCGTGAAGCTCGAAAAGCGGCGTCATGGACAGCTTGAAACGCCGGTTACCACTGACCATCGTGGGTTGAGCCGGGTGCTGCGCGGGCCATGGGTTCTGGTCTGGGGCGCTGTCGCGCTGGCGCTGCTCAATTACGCAACACTGGCGCTGGCGGGTCGTCCGTGGGGCATCACCTCGGCGTTTGCGCTATGGGGCGCGAAGGTAGCCAGTGGTCTGGGTGTGGACGTCGGCAGCTGGGTGTTCTGGCAGAGCGCGGCGAATGCCAAGGCGTTGGCGGCTCCGGTGTGGGAAGACGTCACCAGTGTGATGGACATCGGCATCATGCTCGGTGCCTTGCTGGCGGCAGGGCTGGCCGGCCGTTTTGCGCCGAGCCTGGACATTCCCACGCGCTCGCTGGTTGCTGCGGTCATCGGCGGGTTGCTGCTGGGTTATGGCTCTCGACTGGCCTACGGCTGCAACATCGGCGCGTACTTCAGCGGTATTGCCTCGGGTAGCCTGCACGGCTGGCTATGGCTGGTTGCAGCCTACGCCGGTAACGTGATCGGCGTGCGTTTGAGGCCGATTTTCTTTGCTGGCGAACGCCCGCAAGTGACGCTGACTGGCTGCTGAGGAAGTCTGTAACCCCAAGATAAAGCGGGTCGTTTGCGAACCATCTGCCGGTTTGGCATTCAAAGGCCATGCGGCAGATGTCAGCCTGCGATTCGCTTATTTTTCGATGGGGTAGTTCTTTTGCAGCAAACGATCATTTCGAAAATCCGTTTTCTCGGCAAGACCATCGGTTACGTGGGTTGGTCGCTTTTCTGGTTGTTGATTTGGGATGTGATCGTCACGGTCGACTTCATGCTGTATCTGGAGCGCAAGATCACGTTGCCTTCCATGCCGTTGACCCTGCTGGGCTCGGCACTTGTGGTCCTCACCAGCTTTCGTAATTCCAGCGCCTACAACCGCTGGTGGGAAGCACGAACGTTGTGGGGCGCGCTGGTCAATAGTTCGCGCAGCTTCGCTCGGCAGGTGTTGACGCTGGTCGAGGATGACGACGGGATCAACCCGGTCAAGGCCACGCTGTTGCGTCGCCATGTTGCCTACGTGAAATGCCTGTCCGCGCACCTGAAGGGCGCCAAATGTGGTGATGAGGTTCAGATGCTGATTCCTCGCGAGGAATTCGAACGTCGTCACGACACCAACAACTTTCCCAACGACCTGCTCAATACGTCGGCTGCGCTGTTGGCCAAGGAGTATCAGGCGGGGCGACTGGACAGCATTCGTCTGGCGCGTCTTGAGTCGACCATGGTGGACATCTCCAATTGCCAGGGCGGTATGGAGCGTATTGCCAACACACCATTGCCTTATCCGTACGTCGCTTTTCCGCGTCTGTTCATCACACTGTTCTGCCTGATCGTACCGATTGGCCTGGTGGAGACCCTGGGATGGTTCACGCCGCTGGCATCAACCGTGGTGGGTTTCATGCTGTTGGCCATCGAAAAGATCGGCACCGACCTGCAGAGTCCGTTCCGTGCCAGCGAACATGAGATTCAGATGACGGCTTTGTGCGAAAACATCGAGCGTAATCTGGATTCGATGCTCAGGGGCGCGCAGGAAGAAAGCAAGGCTTCGTAAAGAGGGTGAGGCGTTGCGCGTGTGCAGAACGCCTCGGATAACGCAGAGATTGCGGCGGCTTAACGCAGCTCGCCACACAGGTCCAATTCGACCAGCCGCCTGACTTCCTCGGTCGTCAGGCTTGCCCCCAGCAGTGCATGCAGTTTGCCAAGCGCTGCCTCACGGGTCATGCCGCCACCGGAGAGCACGCCTGCACCGCGCAGACGGCTCCCCGCTTCGTAGACATCCAGCTCGACACCGCCTTCGTGGCACTGGGTAATCGCCACCACGCAGATACCAAGCGCTCGTGCATTTTCCAGGCTGGCCAGAAACTGCGGATCATCACTTGGCCCGGTGCCGCTGCCGAAGCACTCAAGCACCAGACCCCGAATACCGCTGTTGATCAGACCGTCCAGCTGAGCTGCGCCGACGCCGGGAAACAGCGGCAACACGGCGACCTCCGCCAGCGTCTTCGCCTGCCGGTAGTTCAGTGCATCGGGCAGCGAAACCACCGCATGACCGCCACGCGAGCGTTGCAGCGGTGCGAACGGTTGACGACCGAAGCTGCGAATTTTCGCGCAGCGCACAGGCGTCATCAGTTGCCCGTGGAAATACAGCTGAACGCCTGACACCAGACCCGAACCCAGCGCCAGCAGGGCACCGTTGACGTTTTCCCAGGCATCGCTGTCCTGCACGCCGGCAGGCAGCATAGAGCCGGTGAACAGCACCGGTGCGCTGAACCCCAGCAACTGGAAGCTCATCGCCGCTGCGCTGTACGCCAGGGTGTCGGTGCCATGCAGCACCAGAACAGCATCGCAGCCATCGACCTCCACCGCCTCGATCACCGCCTCACGCAGGCGCAGCCAGTAGGACGGGGTCATGTTGGCGCTGTCGATCAGCGGCGACATCTCGCGAAAGCGCCACTGCGGCACCCGCAGTTCCGGGTGCTCGGCCAGTTGCCCGGCCATCCGCGCCTCGAAACCCGAGGCGGGTGCCAGGCCGTTGGCGCTGGCCTGCATGCCGATGGTGCCGCCGGTGTAAAGAACCATGACGCTCTGAGCGGGTTTATGTGCATGATCAGTCATGGTTGTTCTCCGGCGTAAGGTCGCGTTGGTTATCGTGCTTCGGGTACAGGCTTGGCGGCCGCTTCGGCGTCCTGTGTCGACTGACGGGTCGGATTGGCTGGCCATGCGTTGCGGTCCAGGTCCAGATCAGGGAACTGGCTGGAATCGAACACCGGCGTCTTGATACCCGCCCGACGCTGCGAATCGTAGTCGTTCAGAATGCGCTTGACGACTTTGAACAGCATGGCGAGTGCGATCAGGTTAACGAACGCCAGCATGGTCATGGTGATGTCGGCGAACGCCAGTACATCTTTCAGGTCGACGACGGCACCCCACATGATCAGTACCAGCACCGCGATACGGTAGATGATGATGGTCTGGATCTTCTCGCCAAACAGGAACCGCAGGCTGTTTTCACCCAGGTAGTAGTTGTAGAGAATCGAGGTGAAGACGAATAGTGCCAGCGCCACGCTGATGAAGATTCTACCCCAGTCACCGACCACTGCGGCCAGCGAGTTCTGCGCCAGAACGATGCCGTTGCCGTCGTAACCGATGTCGTAGATACCGGACAGCAGGATCAGCAAGGCGGTGCAGGTGCAGATCACGAAGGTGTCGAGGAACACGCTGAACGCCTGAACCACGCCTTGTGCAACCGGGTGCTCTACATGCGCCACGGCAGCCACGTTGGGCGCACTGCCCAGACCGGCTTCGTTGGCAAACACGCCACGCTTGACGCCCATCACGATAGCGCTGCCGATCAGGCCGCCGAATACCGGGTCAAGACCGAAGGCGCTTCTGACGATGGTCATCAGCATGCCGGGAACGTGGTCGATCTGCAGAACGATGACGTAGATGGTGACCGCGATGTAGATCAGGGTCTTGACTGGAACCAGCAGGTCGGAAATTGCCGCGATACGCTTGATGCCGCCGACGAAGGCCAGACCCAGCAGCACGACCAGACAGATGCCGGTGGTTCGGGTGTCGATGTTGAACGCGCTTTTCAGCGAGTCGGTCACGGCGTGGGATTGCAGGCCGTTGAAGGCAAAGCCGAAGGTCACCAGCAACAGTACGGCCATGACCATGCCTAGCCAGCGCTTGCCCAGACCGTGCTGGATGTAAAACGCCGGACCGCCGCGGAACTGTCCTTCGGAATCCTTGCGTTTATAGAGCTGGGCGAGTGAACACTCGATGAAACTGCTGGACATGCCGACCAGTGCGGTGACCCACATCCAGAATACGGCGCCCGGACCGCCCAGCGTTACGGCAATGCCGACGCCTGCGATGTTGCCTGCTCCGACGCGGCCCGCAAGGCTGAGCATCAGGGCCTGGAACGAACTCAACTGACCCGCGCTGCTGCGCAGACTGTCGCGAAAAACCGAGAACATGTGGAAAAAGTGTCGAAACTGAACGAAACGCGAGCGGATCGTGAAGTAACTACCCAGGCCAACGATAAGTACGATCAGTACCTTACCGGAGAGAAAGTCGTTAATCATTTCCAGCATTTTTGTTATTCCTCGCTACTTTTGAGGGGGCGCACTATACCGGTGCAAAGTTTTTACGTCTGTAGTCGCTTTCTTGGACGTCTGATTCTTCATTCGCGACGATGAATGAATACTTCCACAGATTACTCCGCCAAAGTGGGGTGCCGAAGGCTCTGGGTCCAGTGTCGGAGCCCTTTGCTGCGGGCAAAAAAAAGGGTCTGGAGAATCACTCCCAGACCCTCAAAAAATTGAGGGGTGTCTAGGCCCTCAATCTGGTGAGCTTGGTGCGCAGGTCATTTCCTGTCAGGCCTTCAAGGGGGCCAGACGCGGAGCGATCATGTTTTCCGGGCGCAGGATGTCGTCGAGCATGGCATCGTCGAGCAGACCTTCCTCACGCACCAGTTCCAGCACGCCGCGGCCGGTTTCCAGCGCGATGCGGGCGATACGGGTGGAGTTTTCGTAACCGATGTAGGGGTTCAGTGCGGTCACCAGGCCGATCGAATGCTCGACCAACTCGCGGCAGCGCTGTTCGTTGGCCGTGATGCCCACAATGCAGTGCTCGCGCAGCATGTCCATGGCGCGCTGCAACAGGCGGATAGAGTCGAAAATCTTGTAAGCGATCAGTGGCTCCATCACGTTGAGCTGCAATTGTCCGCCTTCAGCGGCCATGGTCAGCGACAGGTCGTTGCCGATGATTTCGAAAGCAACCTGATTGACCGCTTCCGGGATTACCGGGTTGACCTTGCCGGGCATGATCGAGCTGCCTGGCTGGCGTGCCGGCAGGTTGATTTCGTTGATCCCGGTACGCGGGCCGCTGGACAGCAGGCGCAGGTCGTTGCAGATCTTCGACAGCTTGACCGCAGTACGCTTGAGCATGCCCGAGAACAGTACGAACGCGCCCATGTCGGAGGTCGCTTCGATCAGGTCGGCTGCCGGCACCAGCGGCTGGCCGCTGATCAGCGCCAGGCGGTCGACGGCAAGCTTTTGGTAGCCAGGGTCGGCGTTGATGCCGGTGCCGATGGCCGTACCGCCCAGGTTCACTTCGGTCAACAGCTCGGGTGCCAGGCTGCGCAGGCGGTTGAGGTCTTCTGTCAGGGTGGTGGCAAAGGCGCGGAACTCCTGACCCAGGGTCATTGGCACGGCGTCCTGCAACTGAGTACGACCCATTTTCAGCACATGGTTGAATTCTTCGCCCTTGGCGGCGAACGACTGGATCAGACTGGAGAGGCTGGCGAGCAGGGCGTCATGGCCCAGCAGCAGACCCAGGCGGATCGCGGTCGGGTAGGCGTCGTTGGTCGACTGCGCCATGTTTACATCGTTGTTGGGATGCAGGTGCTTGTATTCGCCTTTCTCGAAGCCCATGGTTTCCAGGGCGATGTTGGCGATGACTTCGTTGGCGTTCATGTTGGTGGACGTGCCGGCGCCGCCCTGAATCATGTCGACCACGAACTGATCGTGGAAGTCGCCACGGATCAGACGGGCGCAGGCCTCGCTAATGGCCGCATGCTTTTTATCGTTGAGGTGTCCGAGCTGGTGGTTTGCATCAGCTGCCGCCTGTTTGACCATGGCCAGGGCCACAACCAGTTTAGGGTAGTGCGAAAGCGGCACGCCTGAGAGGTGAAAGTTGTTCACCGCTCGCAGGGTCTGGATGCCGTAATACGCGTTGGCAGGTACTTCGAGAACACCAAGCAGGTCTTTTTCGATGCGCGATGATGCAGGCGAGGACATGATAAAAGAAGTCTCAAAAAGGCACGGACAATGCCGGAACGCCGCGAATAGTGGGCTTCCCACCCCGTCTTGACCAATGCTGTTAAACGCTGGCCTATGCAATAACGGCATAATCAGGGTGTGACCCGGATTCCGTTAAGTGCGTAAAGGGGGCAAAATGTCGCACCCGGACGCTGCCTCTGCAGCCTTGCCAGAGCCGTCTGGCCATGTATCCGCAGCGCATTGCCGGTCGTCCCACTGCGGTCGCTTCAAGCCGGGTGGGTGCAGGGCATGCGCAGTCGCCTGTCGAAGCAGTCATCCATTGTCCGGGAGGACCTGATGAATCTGGAAAGCAAATGGCTGGAGGATTTCAGCGCCCTGGCGGCCACCCGCAGCTTTTCTCAGGCCGCCGAGCGTCGTTTCGTGACTCAGCCAGCGTTCAGTCGGCGTATCCGCAGTCTTGAGTCGGCCTTGGGGCTGACGCTGGTCAATCGCTCGCGCACGCCCATCGAACTGACGGCTGCCGGGCAGCTGTTTCTGGTCACCGCGCGTACCGTGGTCGAGCAACTGGGCGAAGTCGTGCGCCATCTGCATCATCTGGAAGGTGGGCAGGGCGAGGTGATGCAGGTTGCTGCGGCACACTCGCTGGCGTTGGGGTTCTTTCCGCGCTGGATTGCCCAGCTACGTAACGAAGGGCTGAACATTGCCACCCGGCTGGTGGCCACCAACGTTGGCGATGCCGTACACGCGTTGCGTGAAGGTGGCTGCGATCTGATGCTGGCGTTCTATGATCCTGACGCCGCGCTGCAAATGGACGCTGAAATCTTCCCCTCGCTGCATCTGGGCCATACCGAGATGTTGCCGGTCTGTGCGGCAGATGCCGATGGGCAGCCGTTATTCGATATGGAAGGCGAGGGCAGTGTGCCGTTGCTTGCCTACAGCGCCGGGGCCTTTCTCGGGCGCTCGGTGAATCTGCTGCTGCGTCAGCGCAACCTGCGGTTCACGACGGTTTACGAGACGGCGATGGCCGATAGCCTGAAAAGCATGGCACTGGAAGGGCTGGGCATCGCCTGGGTTCCGCAACTGAGTGTGCGCGCCGAACTGGCGCGCGGTGAACTGGTGGTGTGTGGCGGGCCGCAGTGGCATGTGCCGCTGGAGATTCGCCTTTACCGTTGCGCTCTGGTACGCAAGGCCAATGTGCGCCTGCTGTGGCGCAAGCTTGAGAGTGCAGCGTCGCCGGGCGAAGCATAAAAACGGCCTGTTGTGATGCATGACAACAGGCCGTTTGCTCAGCGAACAGATATGTTATCGACGTATTTGCGAATCAATTCCTTGTTGGCATCGCTGAAGTAATAGCAGGGGATGATTGAGGTGGTGGAATATCCCCACATAGTCGTCTGGCATGGAAAACCGCTAGCCGCCTCATGCGTAGCGCCAAACAGGTGGCCGATCTCATGCGGCAGCGTGTTGTAATCTTTCAGGGACGCCATCGCGACGTGATGGCTTGTTGCTGCAACGCCGTGTAACGTCCCGTGGATTTTATTGGAAGTCACCAGCACGTATTTATGGCGCTCGGACGGGCGTGGCAGGTTTTTAGCGTCTGCGTAAGCGGTGCTCGTCTGAAATAGCCTGTATAACGACTGTTCATCCTCCTCCCCACGATAGGCGAAGTCTGTAAGGCCCGGTTCGTCGTTGATGAATGTGACCGTTGTCCTGCGCCCCGTGATTTCCTGCAACTGAGCGAGAAAGGGATTCAAGTAGTTGTCACCCAGTTCAGCGCGTTCATATTTTGTCAGTTGATCGTGCATGATCACGAACAGTCCCAGATTGGGGCCGTCGGCGCTGGCAAATGGCAGGTAAAAAAAGACGGCAAGTGACAGCCAGACTGTCAGTTTGTTTTTCATTGGTACGTTCTCATCCTTGAGAGTCAGGTTAGATTGCGACTTCAATGTCGCGCTTCCAGTTAAACAAATACTGTCCGGGCCTGACAGTCCTGCTATGTCGTTTAGCGTCGTAGGGCAAGGCCTTTCATGTTGTAAGGCGCGCTGGTTAACGTGTTGGAATTTCAGTGTGTCCGGCTCCAGGGCACGGCTTGCGTCGATCTCTGGCGGTGCTGCTGACAGAAGGTGATCGCAGGTGCTTTAAACTCACCACTTTGCGGTATACTGCGCGGCCTTTGGCCGGCTAAATCGGTCACTATTCGTACAACAAGCCACGCCGGTTCCCCCGCGTGGCTTGTTGTTTTCAGACGCGCCTGCGGGCGCCCGATGAGAGGCACGACGATGAGCGCACTGGTTGGCGTGATCATGGGCTCCAAGTCCGATTGGTCCACCCTTAGCCACACTGCCGACATGCTGGAAAAGCTCGGCATCCCTTATGAAGTCAAGGTGGTTTCAGCTCACCGCACGCCGGACCTGCTGTTCCAGTACGCCGACGAAGCAGAGGGCCGTGGCATTGAAGTGATCATCGCCGGTGCTGGCGGTGCCGCTCACTTGCCTGGCATGTGTGCCGCCAAGACCCACCTGCCTGTGCTGGGCGTTCCGGTACAGTCGTCGATGCTGTCGGGTGTCGACTCCCTGCTGTCGATCGTGCAGATGCCTGCCGGTATTCCGGTAGCGACCCTGGCCATCGGCAAAGCGGGGGCGATCAACGCTGCGCTGCTTTCGGCCAGTATCCTGGGCGCCAAACACCCTCAATTCCACGCAGCGCTGAAGAAATTCCGCGCTGAGCAGACAGACAGCGTCCTGGACAATCCAGACCCACGCCACGCCTGAGGTTTTTCCATGAAGATCGGTGTAATCGGTGGCGGCCAGCTCGGCCGCATGTTGGCATTGGCAGGTACGCCGCTGGGCATGAACTTCGCCTTTCTCGATCCCGCGCCGGATGCCTGTGCTGCTGCACTTGGCGAGCATCTGCGTGCCGATTACGGCGATCTGGACCATCTGCGTCAGTTGGCTGATGAAGTCGATCTGGTGACTTTCGAGTTCGAAAGCGTTCCGGCCGAGACCGTGGCGTTTCTGTCGCAGTTCGTACCGGTCTATCCGAGCGCCGAGGCGTTGCGCATTGCGCGTGACCGCTGGTTTGAAAAAAGCATGTTCAAGGATCTGGGCATTCCGACGCCCGCATTCGCCGATATTCAGTCGCAGGCCGATCTGGATGCTGCGGTGGCCAGCATTGGCCTGCCGGCCGTGCTCAAGACTCGTACGCTGGGTTATGACGGCAAGGGCCAGAAGGTCCTGCGCTCGGCAGCAGATGTGACCGGTACGTTCGCCGAGCTGGGCAGCGTGCCTTGCCTGCTGGAAGGCTTCGTGCCGTTCACTGGCGAAGTGTCGCTGATCGCCGTTCGCGCACGTGATGGCGAGACCCGGTTCTACCCGCTGGTTCACAACACGCACGACAGCGGCATCCTGCGCCTGTCCATCGTCAGCACCGATCACCCATTGCAGGCACTGGCCGAAGACTACGCCGGTCGTGTCCTGAAGCAGCTGGATTACGTGGGCGTGCTGGCATTCGAGTTCTTTGAGGTCGACGGCGGCCTGAAAGCCAACGAGATTGCGCCGCGGGTACACAACTCCGGTCACTGGACCACCGAAGGCGCCGAGTGCAGCCAGTTTGAAAATCACCTGCGGGCGGTTGCCGGTCTGCCGCTGGGCTCCACAGCCAAGGTCGGCGAGAGCGCCATGCTCAACTTCATCGGTGAAGTGCCAGCAGTGGACAAGGTCATCGCCGTCGAAGATTGCCACCTGCACCACTACGGCAAGGCGTTCAAGGCAGGCCGCAAAGTAGGGCACGCTACGGTCCGCAGCGCTGACCGCGCTACGCTGGATCGTCAGGTGAAGCTGGTTGAAGCGTTGATCAAGGGCTGATCAGGCCCGCGGCTATCGTGCCAATGCTCTGCGCTCGACGTAATACACAAATCCAACTGACTATCGTGCCAATGCTCCGCGTTGGCATGCATTGGGTGACGCTCCGCGTCACGAAATGCATTACCACGCGGAGCGTGGGAACGAGAATTAGCGGGGTGTCAGCCCTGTTTAGCCGTTCTGCGCTATCGCCAGGCCCTCTCATTCATGAAGAATTCTCCACCGCGAAGCAAACTGCCCATTGCGCCGGAACCATTCCCTGCCGCTGTTCTCAGATAGCAGTAGGTCGGGGCTGCTCATTAGCCCAGGCATATTCACTTAATACAGAGGGGAATGGCATGGGTATCATTGGAACCATCTTTATCGGCCTGATCGTTGGTCTGCTGGCTCGCTTCCTGAAGCCGGGCGACGACAGCATGGGCTGGATCATGACCATCGTACTGGGTATCGCCGGCTCGCTCGCAGCCACTTATGGTGGTCAGGCGCTGGGTATCTATCAAGCGGGCGAGGGTGCAGGTTTCCTCGGCGCGCTGGTAGGTGCAATCATCCTGCTGGTTATCTACGGCATGATCAAAAAGAAATAACGTTTAATGTTCAGCCCTCTGTTCTGCGTGGCACAGAGGGCTAGAATGCGCGGCAACTCTTCCTTCTTTGCCGAGCTTTATCATGCGCCGCTTCTTGTTGATGACTCTTCTGCTGCTGTCCGGGCTTGCACACGCCCAGTTGCCGGAAACCGACTGGCTTGAGCTGATGCCCAAGTCCGATCAAAAAGCCCTCGAAGCCATGCCCGAGATTGACCATAATTCTCCGGAAGCGATGGGCACGTTCGACAGCAAGGGTGGCTTGAAGCAGAGCAAGGGTTTGCCAGCGGTCATGTATTCGACCAAGACCGTCCCGGCAATGAACGGCAAGACCATTCGTCTTGGCGGTTACCCTGTACCCCTCGAAACCAATGCCAAGGGCCACAGCACGCTGTTCTTCATCGTGCCCTATCCAGGCGCCTGCATTCACGTCCCGCCACCGCCGCCCAACCAGTTGGTGCTGGTGCGTTACCCCAAAGGCCTGAAACTGGATGATATCTACACACCACTGTGGGTAGAAGGCACCCTGAAAATCGAGAAGGTCAGTAACGATCTGGCTGATGCGGCGTATGCGATGGATGCGTCAAAGGTCCGCGTTGTGGTTGAGTCGGACCTTTGATGGGCTTGATCAATAACTGATCAGAGCGCCTCGCTCCAGATACTCACACCCAGAACATGCATCTGGTCGGGGGCCAGCGTCACCACGTCGTCCAGCACGTTGGCCGTTTCGACGCAGACCATGCGCTGCCAGCCATCTGCTGCCATGTCGGTGAATTTGCCGGTTTTCTCGATCCACGGGTTCCACAGGATGGCTGATTTCGAGCCGGTACTGCGGATATGGATGCGGCGCTGCCATTGGGGGTCAACGATGCTGAGTACCCCCGGCGTATCCTTGTAGATACGGTCGGTTTCGCCAGTGAACGTCAGGTCGCCGGCCTGTTCACGTTCTTCCCAGTTTGCCAGGGTTTCGATGTAGCGCAGGCCGTCGAGCCCTTCGACGCTGACCTGACGAACATCGCTGACGGCGAAATAGGTGTGCAGCGCCTGGCTGATAACGACAGATTCTGTGCCGCAGTTGTAGCTGACCAGGCTGACGTTCAGAGCATGGTCCAGACGGATGCTGAGTTTCAGGGCGACGTTGTGCGGCCAGCCTGGCAGGTGGCCTTCGGCTTCCGGAAGGACGAATTCCACCAGCAGTGCGTCGCCATCTGCTCCGATCCCCAGCAACTGCCAATCCAGCGCTCGCACTTCACCATGCGCCTTGGCAGGTTCGCTGCTGTCGCGCATTGCCTGCACGCTTTGCGGGTTGCGTTCCAGGTTACCGAACCACGGCCAGCAGATGGGCATGCCCGCGCGAATGGGTTTGCCTTGCTTGAAAACCGCCTCTTCATTCAGCCACACCAGAGGCTGCTGTCCGGCCACTTGATAGCTGAGGATATGCGCGCCCTGCTGCGCAACCAGCAGCTCTGCTTCGCCGTGGCGAATACGCCAGCAGTTCAGTTCGTCGTACTGGACAGATTCAACGTTGGGTTCAACCGGGGATGTTGGCATGCAAAGTTCTCACTCAATGACCGTGACGAAAATAGACCGCTTCACGCAAGGTGAGTTTAACCGGGCAGCCATCCTTGGGTTGAGCAACCAGTTACCGTCGTGCGGGAACCGAGCGTGTCCGCCCGCTGGAATCTATGGCCACGAACACGAATGCGGCCTCAGTGACCTTGCGCCATTCGCTGGTGAGCGGGTCATCGCTCCACACTTCGACCATCATCTTGATCGAGGTGCGTCCGACTTCCAGGGTGCGGGTGTAAAAGGAAAGCTGCTCGCCAACTGCGACCGGGACCAGAAACGCCATGCGATCAATCGCCACGGTCGCTACACGGCCGCCGGCCACTTTACTGGCCATGGCTGTACCCGCCAGGTCCATCTGGGAGACCAGCCAGCCGCCGAAGATGTCGCCAAAGCCATTGGTTTCGCGGGGAAGGGCGGTAATTTGCAGTGCAAGGTCGCCTTGCGGAGTTGGATCTTCTTGTTCGAGCTCGATCATGCCTAGGGTGCCTCTGACCCATGACTCTCATTATTGTATGCCGCGGTTAACAGGCGCCATTCAAAACCATGCGCATGAACATTGTGTGTCCAGTGCCGGTGTGGCCCATAGAGAAACTCTGCGAAACCCGCTGATTCAGACGTTTTCGCACAACTTCCCAGTGCTGCTGACGACTTGCGAGTATATCGGGCGTTGCGTCATAGAACGACCGTCGGGTTTCCATTTTGTAATGATGCAGTTCTTGACATGTGTTTTTAAGAGCAATTTGCTATCTTGCTGGACCTCTACAGGTGACAAGACTGCCTGTACACGCAATTTTGGTGCCTATCTGCGCCTTTGCCCTCGACAATCGCTTCTGCACGGCACCCCGCAGCAGCCAGCGTTGCTGTCGCTTGCCCCTTTTTAAAGAACAAGTAAAGAGAAGCCTTGTCATGTCATCTGTTCCTTCAAGTTCCACGCAGCCTGCGCGGCCTTTGACCCGCAGCGATTACAAAACCCTTTCGCTGTCTGCTTTGGGTGGCGCGCTGGAGTTCTACGACTTCATCATTTTCGTGTTTTTCGCGGCGGTGGTCGGCAAGCTGTTTTTCCCGGTGGACATGCCCGACTGGCTGCGCATGATGCAGACGTTCGGCATTTTCGCCGCCGGTTATCTGGCGAGACCGCTGGGCGGCATTATCATGGCGCACTTCGGCGATCTGCTGGGGCGCAAGAAAATGTTCACGCTGAGCATTTTCATGATGGCGGTGCCGACCCTGATCATGGGTCTGCTACCGACCTACGCGCAGATCGGCATGTGGGCGCCGATTCTGCTGTTGTTGATGCGCGTCATTCAAGGTGCCGCCATCGGCGGTGAAGTGCCTGGCGCCTGGGTCTTCGTCTCCGAGCATGTGCCTGCACGGCGTGTCGGGTATGCCTGCGGCACCCTGACTGCGGGCCTGACAGCGGGCATCCTGCTGGGCTCGCTGGTCGCCACAGCGATCAACAGCATCTATACCCCCGTCGAAGTGTCGGATTACGCCTGGCGTATCCCTTTCCTGCTGGGTGGCGTGTTTGGCCTGATGTCGGTCTATCTGCGTCGCCTGCTGCATGAAACGCCGGTGTTTGCCGAGCTGCAACTGCGCAAGGCACTGGCCGAAGAGGTGCCGCTCAAGGCGGTACTGCGTGATCATCGTGGCGCCGTTGCGCTGTCGATGCTGATGACCTGGTTGCTGTCTGCCGGCATCATCGTCGTGATCCTGATGACACCGACCATCCTGCAAACCATCTATGGCTTTCCGGCCGCTACCGCGCTGAAAGCCAACAGCCTGGCAATTGTATTCCTGAGCGTGGGTTGCATCGCTGCGGGCGCGCTGGCTGATCGTTTCGGCGCAGGCTGGGTGTTTCTGCTGGGCAGCGCAGGGTTGCTGGTCAGTTCCTGGACGTTCTATCACATCCTCGGCAGTCATCCGGAAGTGCTGTTCCCGCTGTATGCCGTGACAGGGCTGTTCGTTGGCACTATCGGCGCGGTTCCTTATGTCATGGTCAAGGCTTTCCCGCCCGTGGTGCGTTTCTCCGGGCTGTCGTTCTCCTACAACCTGGCATACGCCATTTTCGGGGGGCTGACGCCGATGGTGGTGACGTTCATGCTCAAGAGCAGCCCGATGGGCCCGGCCTGGTATGTCGCGATTCTCTGCGGCCTGGGTATGGCAATCGGCGTGTTTTTGCTCACCAGAAAGCGTTGATCAGCACCCACTGGTAAAACGCTCAAGGTATCCGCTACAGCGAAAGGCTATCTCCCCGCGAGGGGCGATGGCCTTTTCATCTTATTGTCATAATCAATTCATAGAGTAGTCACAAGACTGGCCCAAAAGGCTTGTGGACACCTACATACCCTGCCAGGAGCGCAAGGATGACACTCAAGCGTTTGATGGCTGCACTGATATGGGTTGCCGCCAGCGCGACGGCAGCCAATACGCTGGCTGCCGTCGACCCTGCCATCAAGGCCTATACCAAGACCTCCGGTGTGTCGGGCAATCTCTCCAGTGTCGGCTCCGATACTCTGGCAAATCTGATGACCCTGTGGGCCGAGGCCTACAAGAAAGAATACCCGAGCGTGAACATCCAGATTCAAGCGGCCGGCTCCTCCACGGCGCCACCCGCGCTGACCGAGGGCACGGCCAATCTGGGCCCGATGAGCCGCAGGATGAAAGACGGCGAGCTGTCGGCTTTCGAGCAGAAGCATGGCTACAAACCGACCGCTATTCCGGTCGCTGTGGACGCATTGGCCGTATTCGTGCACAAGGACAACCCGATCAAGGGCCTGACCCTGCAGCAAGTGGACGCGATCTTTTCCGCGACCCGCCTGTGCGGTGCCAGGGCGGATGCGAAAACCTGGGGTGATGTCGGTGTGAGCGGCAGCCTGGCAGGCAAGCCGATTCAGTTGTTCGGTCGTAACTCGGTGTCGGGCACTTACGGTTACTTCAAGGAAGAAGCCCTGTGCAAAGGCGACTTCAAGGCCAACGTCAACGAGCAGCCCGGCTCTGCTTCGGTGGTCAGCGCGATCAGCAATTCGCTTAACGGCATCGGTTATTCGGGAATCGGTTACAAGACATCCAATGTCAGAACTGTGCCGCTGGCGAAGAAGGAAGGGGGCGAGTTTGTCGAAGACAGCGAAGCCAATACCTTGAACGGCAGTTATCCACTGTCGCGCTTCCTTTATGTGTACGTGAACAAGGCGCCGAACCAGCCCTTGGCGCCGCTGGAGGCCGAATTTGTAAAACTGGTGCTGTCGAGACAGGGCCAGGAAGTGGTGATGAAGGACGGTTATATCCCGCTGCCCGCCCGTGTCGTCGAGAAGACGCTGGCCGATCTTGGCCTGCAGGGCGCGGGCGGCGTGGCGGTAAAGTAGTCACGTACGCGTTGGAGCGGGGCTCAATGGACTGGCCTGCATACAAATTGAACAGTCCGCCGCCGGTTTCGCAGGCAGCGGGCTTTCTTGCGTCACCTTGCTGTAATGTTTCTGTCATACAAGGCGTCTACGGTGTGTGCGCATGAATGAGCTGTTCAAATCGACGATGGACCAAAGCTCGCCTCCAGCGCGTATTGATTTCAATACGCCTGCGATGGTGAGAAAGCGTCGTGTCCGTGCGTTCAAGGATCGCCTCACTCACTGGTACGTCGCTATTGGTGGCCTTGCCGTTCTGGCGGCGATCACACTGATCTTCTTCTATCTGGCCTATGTCGTCGCGCCGCTCTTCAAAGGCGCAAGCCTCACCTCCGAACCCGTGCTGAATACCGCCTGGATGCAGGATGCGGGTGCGCCGTTGATGATCGCAATCGAAGAGCAGAACCAGATCGGGATGCGCATTTCCGACAAGGGTGAAGTCATCTTTTTCAACGTCAAGGATGGCGCAGAGCTGCATAAGGTTGCCTTGCCACTGCCCGCTGGCGTGTCCGTCGCTTCCATCGGCAAGGATCAGCCCGGCGCGCCATTGATAGCCTTGGGCCTGTCCAATGGCCAGGTGCTGGTGTTCAGGCACTCGTACCTGACGACCTATCCGAACAATCAGAAAACCATCACCCCGAGCGTGGCCTGGCCCTACGGCGAAGCGCCTTTGGTGCTGGATGAGGCCGGTCGCGCAGTCGAGCATGTGACCGTCAGTGCCGATGGCGACAGCCTCAAGCTGGCAGGGTCTACCGGCACTCAGTTGCACGTTATCTCGCTCGAGCAGAAAGAAAACATGATGACCGGCGAGATGACGCGTGAGCAGACGCGCATCGAGCTACCGCAGATGTCGGCCGCCGTTAAAGCGATTTACATCGACCCGCGCCAGCAATGGTTGTATGTCATCAATGGTCGCGCGCAGGCGGATGTGTTCAGCCTGCGCGACCGAACCCTCAATGGTCGCTATAAATTGCTGGAAGACGGTAACGCCGAGATCACGGCGAGTGCCCAGCTGGTCGGCGGTATTTCGCTGATCATTGGCAACTCAAAGGGCAGCATGTCCCAGTGGTTCATGGCCCGGGACACTGACGGCGAGCAGCGTCTGATGCGCATCCGCGACTTTAAAATGAGCAGCGCACCTATCGAGCAGATCAAGGCCGAACAGCGGCGCAAGGGCTTCATTGCTCTGGACGCCTCGGGAAAGCTTGGCGTGTTCCACAGCACCGCGCACCGAACCTTGCTGATCGACAAGGTAACTGACGGTCCCGGCATTCTGGCGTTATCGCCGCGCGCCAACCGGGTTCTGATCGAAAGCGCTGGCAAGCTGTTGCCGCTGGCGCTGGACAACCCGCACCCGGAAGTCTCCTGGAGCTCTCTATGGGGCAAGGTCTGGTATGAGAATTACGACGAGCCCAAGTACGTTTGGCAATCCACGGCGTCCAACTCCGACTTCGAGCCGAAGCTGAGCCTGGCACCGTTGACCTACGGCACCCTGAAAGCGGCGTTCTACGCCATGCTGCTGGCCGCGCCGCTGGCCGTGGCTGCCGCGATCTACACCGCCTACTTCATGGCGCCGGGCATGCGCCGCAAGGTCAAGCCGGTGATTGAATTGATGGAAGCGATGCCGACGGTGATTCTCGGTTTCTTTGCCGGATTGTTTCTGGCGCCGTACCTGGAAGGTCATTTGCCGGGCATCTTCAGTTTGCTGCTGCTCACGCCGATCGGCATTTTGCTGGCAGGCTTTTTCTGGACCCGTCTGCCTGACTCGCTTCGCCTGCGCGTGCCCGATGGCTGGGAAGGCGCGATCCTGATTCCCGTTGTGCTATTGGTGGGCTGGTTTTCACTGAGCATGAGTCCGCACCTGGAGAGCTGGTTCTTCGGCGGCGACATGAGCACATGGATCCGCGACCAACTGGGCATCACCTACGATCAGCGCAACGCGTTGGTGGTCGGCATTGCAATGGGTTTCGCGGTGATCCCCAACATCTATTCAATTGCCGAAGACGCCGTGTTCAGCGTGCCGCGCAGCCTGACACTGGGCTCTCTGGCGCTGGGCGCGACGCCTTGGCAGACCCTGACGCGTGTAGTCATCCTGACCGCCAGCCCCGGCATCTTTTCCGCCTTGATGATCGGCATGGGCCGGGCCGTGGGGGAAACCATGATTGTGCTGATGGCGACCGGTAACACGCCGATCATGGACATGAACCTGTTTGAAGGCATGCGTACACTGGCGGCCAATGTCGCGGTGGAGATGCCGGAGTCGGAAGTGGGCGGCAGCCATTATCGGGTGCTGTTTCTGGCGGCCTTGGTGCTGTTGATGTTCACCTTCGTGATGAACACCCTCGCAGAGTTGATTCGTCAGCGACTGCGCAAGCAATACTCGGCGTTGTAAGGAAGGTAGGCGTTGGTGAAGCGGAACTCCCTCAAGAGCTGGTTCAAAAGCGGCGCCCCCGGCGTCTGGATGAGTGCGGGTGCCGTATCCATCGCTGTCATCATGACCATCGGCCTGCTGGCAGTGATCGCCGTGCGGGGTCTTGGGCACTTCTGGCCCGCTGATCTGGTGGTCGCACGTTATGCGGTGCCCAATCAGGAATCGAGTGTGCTGGTCGGTGAGCGGGTCGAGCAGGAACAGGTTCCTCGTGCGCGTTTGAAAAGCGCGGGTCTGCCGGTGCCTGACCAAGGGCCGGAGTTCATGACCCGTGAGCTGTTCAAGGTTGGCAACCGTGACCTCAACCCCAGCGATTTCACCTGGGTTGTGGGCGACTGGCTGACCGACCAGAGTCGTCCTGCCGAACTGATGACACTGGAGCGCCGGGAGTGGGGCAATTTCTACGGCTATCTGGTCAACGTCAAAGAAGACGGCCGGATAGTGGCACAAGGCGAAGCTGCCTGGCCGATCCTGCAAGAGCGCATCAAACGCGTCGAAAAGCTGGCTGACGAACTCTACATTCTGGAAAAGAAAGACATCGGGGCCATCAATCACGGTATTGAGCGCCTGCGTCTGCAGGCCCGCAAGCTGGAACTCAATGGCCGGCTCGATGCCGCTGCGCAAGCTGACATGGCTGCAGAACGTGCCGAGCTGGACGCGCGTTACAAGGTTATCGAGGGGCGTCTGGACGGCCTGCATGAGGCTTTTGATCGCGACAGCCTGACGGCACGCGATGGCAATGGCAAAGAAATCGAACTCAGCCTGGGCAAAGTGGTGCGTGCTTACCAGCCCAACGCGATGGGCACCGTTACCAAGCTGGGTTTCTACTTCCAGAAACTGTGGGAATTTCTCAGTGACGACCCTCGCGAAGCCAACACCGAAGGGGGTATTTTCCCGGCTATCTTCGGCACGGTGATGATGACCCTGATCATGGCAGTGATCGTGACGCCGTTCGGTGTGCTGGCAGCGGTTTACCTGCGCGAGTACGCGCGTCAGGGGCCGGTTACCCGGCTGATCCGCATTGCGGTGAACAACCTGGCCGGTGTGCCGGCGATTGTGTACGGCGTGTTCGGCCTCGGGTTTTTCGTTTATGTGCTCGGCGGCTCGGTAGACCGGCTGTTCTTTCCTGAAGCGCTGCCAGCCCCGACGTTTGGTACGCCAGGCCTGTTATGGGCCTCGCTGACCCTGGCGCTGCTGGCCGTGCCGGTGGTGATCGTGGCCACCGAAGAAGGGTTGGCGCGTATTCCGCTGACCCTGCGCGAAGGCTCGCTGGCGCTGGGCGCGACCAAGGCCGAGACGCTGTGGAAGATTGTATTGCCAATGGCCAGCCCGGCAATGATGACCGGCCTGATTCTGGCGGTGGCGCGTGCCGCCGGGGAAGTTGCGCCATTGATGCTGGTGGGCGTGGTCAAACTGGCCCCGTCGCTGCCGCTGGATGGCAACTATCCTTATCTGCATCTCGATCAGAAGATCATGCACCTGGGTTTCCACATTTACGACGTCGGCTTCCAGAGCCCGAACGTCGAGGCGGCACGCCCGCTGGTCTACGCCACCGCGCTGTTGCTGGTGCTGGTCATCGCCTTGCTCAATCTATCGGCTGTGAGTATTCGTAACCATTTGCGGGAAAAATATAAGGCGCTCGACAATTGATCCCGAATTCGCCCTTTGGCAAACGCAGCCGTTCGATGAAGCGAATCGTTCGCACAGGAGCAATCCATGCAGCATGAAAGCCCGACCCATGGCATGAACATGTCGGCCCTGAGGCGTCACAAGCAGCGCCTGGATCTGGCCGATGAGACCGTGGCCATCGAAGTGCCGGGTCTGAATCTGTTCTATGGCGACAAGCAGGCGCTGTTCGATATTGCCCTGAATATCCCCAAGCAGAAGGTGACCTCGTTCATCGGTCCGTCCGGTTGTGGCAAGTCGACCCTGTTGCGCAGTTTCAATCGCATGAACGATCTGGTCGATGGCTGCCGCGTTGAAGGCGCAATCAACCTGTACGGTCACAACATCTACACCAAAGGCGAGGAAGTTGCTGAGTTGCGTCGGCGCGTCGGCATGGTGTTCCAGAAGCCGAACCCGTTCCCCAAGACGATTTATGAAAACGTGGTCTACGGCCTGCGCATTCAGGGCATCAACAAGAAGCGCGTACTCGATGAAGCCGTCGAGTGGGCGCTGAAAGCCTCTGCGCTCTGGGATGAGGTCAAGGATCGACTGCATGAGTCGGCATTGGGTTTGTCCGGGGGGCAGCAGCAGCGTCTGGTCATTGCCAGAACGATCGCCGTGGAGCCGGAAGTGCTGCTGCTCGACGAACCCTGTTCGGCACTTGACCCGATTTCGACCCTTAAAGTTGAAGAACTGATCTACGAACTGAAATCGAAATACACCATTGTGATCGTTACGCACAACATGCAGCAGGCGGCTCGGGTGTCGGATTACACCGCGTTTATGTACATGGGCAAACTTGTCGAGTTCGGTGATACAGACACCTTGTTCACCAACCCGGCAAAAAAACAGACAGAAGACTACATCACCGGTCGTTACGGCTAGGACGTGCTTCGTCAGACCTGAACCACCGCTGCGTTTTCGCTATTAACCGGACGTTCCAAGGACACCCAGCATGATCCACAAAGACAGCCATACGCATCACATTTCCCAACAGTTCAACGCTGAACTCGAAGACGTTCGCAGCCATTTGCTCGAAATGGGTGGCCTGGTCGAGAAGCAGGTGAACGATTCTGTCACGGCACTGATCGAGGCCGACTCCGGTCTTGCCCAGCGCGTTCGCGAGGTCGACGACCGGATCAATCAGATGGAGCGCAGCATTGATGAAGAATGCCTGCGCATTCTGGCTCGTCGCCAGCCAGCGGCGTCCGATCTGCGCCTGATCATCAGCATTTCCAAGTCGGTGATCGACCTGGAGCGCATCGGTGATGAAGCCACCAAGATCGCCCGCCGTGCCATCAAACTCTGCGAAGAGGGCGAGGCGCCACGCGGTTACGTCGAGGTCCGTCATATCGGTGATCAGGTGCGCAACATGGTTCGCGATGCCCTGGACTCGTTCGCGCGTTTCGACGCCGAGCTGGCCCTGTCGGTCGCGCAGTACGACAAGACCATCGACCGTGAGTACAAAACCGCCCTGCGCGAGCTGGCGACCTACATGATGGAAGATCCACGCTCGATCTCCCGCGTGCTGGACGTCATCTGGGTGCTGCGCTCTCTGGAGCGCATCGGCGACCATGCTCGCAACATTTCCGAGCTGGTGATTTATCTGGTGCGTGGCACCGACGTGCGGCACATGGGGCTCAAGCGCATGAAGGAAGAAGTGCAGGGTATCTCGAGCGAAACCGCTAATGTTCCGGGCGACGCTGACGATAAGTAAGATTGCCTGCGAGAAAAACGCCCAGCATGCGCTGGGCGTTTTTCGTTGTGCAGACGAGTATTCCCGTCGCCTGCGGATTAAATGTCGCGGCGCAGTCAATCAATATGGCAGTTGGCCACCGGTCAACGCTATGCTTGCCGAAACAAAGGGCGTGTTGGCATACCGCAGTTCGCCTCCAGGTGAACACGCCCGCAGGAGCGTCGATGAGTAAGGTCAGTGTATTGGTGGTGGATGACGCGACTTTCATTCGCGACTTGGTCAAGAAAGGGCTGCGCAATTATTTTCCCGGGATTCATACCGAGGACGCAGTCAATGGTCGCAAGGCTCAGGCTTTGCTGGGCAAAGAGTCGTTCGATCTGATTCTGTGCGACTGGGAAATGCCCGAGATGTCCGGCCTGGAGCTGTTGACATGGTGTCGTGAGCAAGACAATTACCTGAGAACCGTGCCGTTCATCATGGTGACCAGCCGTGGCGACAAGGAAAACGTCGTGCAGGCTATTCAGGCCGGCGTGACCGATTTTGTCGGCAAACCGTTCACCAACGAGCAGTTGCTGACCAAGGTCAAGAAGGCGCTGGCAAAGGTCGGCAAGCTTGATGCGGTCATGTCCACAGCTCCGGCACGCATGAACTCGCCGCTCAATGACTCGCTCAGTGCATTGACCGGCGGCAAGGCCGAAGTGGTTCGCGCCACGCCAGCTGCCGCGCCTGCCGGTATCGCCAAAGCGCCGCCTGTAGCAGCCAAATCGCCGGAGCCTGCCGGTCGTGGACAGGGTCAGTTGCGCCTGCCCAACGGCATTCAGTCGTGCGTGATCAAGGCTTTGACGCTGAAAGACGCCACACTGGTGATACGCGTCAGCGAAAACCTGCCGCAGGTGCTCGACAGCGCGGTACTGGACCTTGAGCAAGGCGAGAGCAACGAGGTCGCACGCCTGAATGGCTATCTGCACTCCGTTGCCGCGTTCGAGCAGAAGCCTGACAGTGAATGGCTGCAAGTGACTTTCCGCTTTGTCGATCAGGATGCGCAGAAGCTCGACTACCTGTCGCGCCTGATCGCACGTGGCACGGCTCAGAAGCACTTTATCCCCGGAGCCTGATACACGCCTCCTGCTGACTGGCATGCCGACGTTCGCGTTGGCATGCCCCAAATACCTACTGCACAGCTACCCGATAACTTCACCCCGCTGCAATCACCCCCTCGCTGATCATGCTGTGTCCGTGGCTTGTCTGGCGCGCTATTCATGTCCGATTGATACCGACGAGTCCTCTTCTGTCTGCAAGGCTGCTAGGCTTGGCACCCAGTGCCCTTGAACCCGAACGCCTCTGATGCTTGCACGCTTGCTTATCCTGTTTGCCCTGATGTTGACTGTGCAGTCGGCCGGGGCAGTCACGATCTATAAATTCACCGATGCCGATGGCGTGGTGTCATTCTCGGATCGGCCAACACCTGGCGCATCGGTCATGGTGTTTCGGGACCGGATGGTCGAGCGCATCGACGGCCAGGTGCATTTGAGTGTCAGACGTGAAAAGGGCGTGCACAGCCTGTACGTGCGCAACGATCTGTACGCCCCGGTCGAGGTCGAACTCAAGCTTTCCAGCGTAACCAACGTGCTGGGCGTCTCTGGCTCGTCAGCAACGCTGCGCCGTACGATCCCTGCGCGCAGTAATGAACGTGTGGTGGTGCTGAGCCCCAAAGTGGGGAGCAAGCCGATGAACTACGCCTCGGTGCTGACTTCAACCCTGGGCGATCCCAAAGGTTCGGTGCAGGCCTATAAATACCCATTGCCGTGGATTGGCGGACCGTTTCGCCTGACTCAGGGGCCGAATGGCAAATACAGTCATTACGGTGCCAAGGGCCGCTATGCGATGGACATTGCCATGCCCGAAGGCACGCCGATCATCGCCGCACGCGGCGGGACGGTGATAAAGATCGAAAACAGCCAGTCAGGCAGGGGGTCGAATGCGTCAGGCAACTTCGTACGGATTCTGCACGAAGACGGCACGATGGGCGTCTACCTGCACCTGATGCGCGGTTCGGTGAGTGTCAGGGAAGGTCAGCGGGTCAGCGTCGGAACCGCGCTGGCGCGGTCGGGTAATACCGGCAACAGCACCGGCCCGCATCTGCACTTTGTCGTACAACGCAATTCGGGCCATGAACTGGTATCGATCCCTTACGAATTCGCCAGACCAGTGCAGAGCCTGCCTAACTTCGCCGTCGGCGGGAATTGACTGCTGGAGCGACCGTGCATTTCTTGACTATCGTGCCGACGCTCCGCGTCGGTATGCCGTTCAGGGCGCTCCGCGTCCGCTTTGAGTATGCGGCGCGGCGCAGATCTGTGACGCGGAGCGTCACCCAAGGCATTCCCACGCTGGAGCGTGAGTAACGATAGGCGTTCGGGAGAGGACCTATCGTGCCCATGCTCCGCGTGGGTATGCAGTTCTGGACGCTCTGCGTCCGCTTTGAGTATGCGGCGTGGCGCAGATTTGTGACGCGGAGCGTCACCCAAGGCATTCCCACGCTGGAGCGTGAGGAAAGATAGGCGTTCGGGAGAGCACCTATCGTGCCCATGCTCCGCGTGGGTATGCAGTTCTGGACGCTCTGCGTCCGCTTT